>JAOZHK010000144.1 GCA_026014905.1 Candidatus Bathyarchaeota archaeon | reverse complement strand
CATTTGAATTGACCCTTTTTGCAGTCTCCAATGTTCTCAGAACCAAGTATGTGTTGCATGTTGCCAATGCACTGCAAGCTACAACGTCGGGATTGAAGTATTTAATCTGTTGTTCCATGTCCTTCCAATCAAGCTGTTGAGCGTTGCAGTCCAACACCTTAATTTCTACGTTGTTGACTTTTCTTTCAAGGTAAGCTGCAAGTTGGATAATACCGTAAGGCGGTGGCAGATACTCGCCCATAACAAACCATACATCTTTAGGTGGTTCAATGAACAGAGCTTTCATCAATATTCTCTCTGAAGCAAGCTAGTTAGTCTCATATATTTCTCTATAGTTTATAATCTTGGACTATTTGGGTTTGGACTACATTCGACTTCAATTCAATATAAGTTAATATAAAATATTCTAAATGAGAACACTAAATTTCTATTTTCTACGTGCGCGCGAAATTTCTAAACAAATTGTATTTTAGAAATTAGAAAATTCAGAGAAATTATTCTATGATCGTTTACTCCTGGCTAGTTATCGTTCATACACCTCTTCTTACTGAAAGAGTTTCTTGCCATATTCCGTGTACTCGATGATACCCAGTTGCTTGTATATATCGATAAAGTCCCACACCTGTGATGCTTTTTCGACAATCTTACCATCAACGATACGCCATGTCACAATTGCACGTAATGTAATCTTCTTGCCAGTAGGAGCCACTCCCATGAATACACCTGTATGTGTTCCAGTAAACGTGAAATACATAACAACCCTATTCTCTTCAGCAATCATGTCTAATAGCGTCTGATACACATCAGAAATCCTATGAAAAATCTATTAATGAATTGTTTGTAATTTTCCCCCCTTCAATGTTTATGTCATGGTCCACAAAGTCGAGGGCTATGAATTCACCTATTGCGACTAAGTCTTTGTTATTAAACGCTTCACTTAAATTACGAACAATTTCTTTATTCTCTTCTAATGACATGATCATCATTTCTTTAACTCTCTGGTTAACCTTTAAGCGTGTTGTCTAGAGAGATCTTGACCGTTGCTTGGTAGGGTGAGTCTTAGTTATATATTTGTTGACTTGTCAATGCTGGCTTAACACCTAGCCAGCTCACTGTATTATCCCCGAAATACCACATTTACCATTTATCAAAATGAATAATTTCGTCTATCGGTTTCTTTGGAGGTTGTCTTGGTTTTTCATCGGGTATTCCAAAAGCTATGGCTCCTACTAGCCTTGCGTCGACTGGCAGGTTGAGTGTTTCTTTAAGTTTTGGTTCATTAAAAGCGCCCATCCAACATGAACTCACTCCTTGCATCCAACCTGCGATAACCATGTTTTGCAGGGCAATCGTGACATCCATCAAGCTCAGTTTTTCAATCATGACTTCCGATTGCCGGTAAAAACCTACAACAACAAAAGCTGCTCCATTGACCCATCGATTAAATCCCTGATAGTCACAGGCGTCTTTTTCTACCTTATCTCTTACGACAAAAAAATGCCGCGCGCGCGTTGACGATTCGTAGTTGAAGTCGCAAGTCTCCTCGCTTCTAAAATGTTCTTCAGCACTTCCTCGCTTACCGGTTCAGGCTTGTATTTTCTGACACTCCTGCGGGTTAATACTTGTTGGATACAACTCATTTTACTTTCCTAGATGCTAGCTGGGGGGTCTTAGTTATATATTTGGTCATAGCACTAAAAACTCTGAATGCTATTCTTGTATGTACAAATTGCTTCGTACATTCTGTTAGTGAATGGAAAAGTACTTATTGTGTAATTAAAAATGTGCAATAATCATTTGCTGGCAAATACTTTGTGAATTAAGGAACGAGTACACGATGGTAGGCGATCTCACAGATTTACTCAATGAACTTAATCTACGCGCGCACGTACATCTATTCTTGTGGTAACAGTTGTTTGCCCTGTTCGGTGTATTCGATGAGCCCTAATTTTTTAAGGAAATCAACATTGTTATTGACGTCCCGATATTCTGCGAGTTTACCATTTTCAATGCGAAAGATGTCAACCATCTCCGTGGTTACGGTCTTGCCTGTAGGAGCTATACCCATCCATTCGCCTCTATGGGTTCCTGTAAAAGTAATTCGAGCCCACACTTCATCGCCTTCCGCAATGATATCGTGAATTGCTTCCTGAAAATCGGGGAAAGCTGTGAACGCCATATTCATTAATTGTTTGAGGCCTTCTCTATCGACTTGACTGGTGTGATCAAAATAATTTGGTGCTAATAACTCGTCAAATACATCCAGGTTTCGATTATTATAGGCTTCGACAAATCTGCGAACAAGTGCTTTATTCTCTTCTAATGACATTTATCATCACGTCTCTGTGATTCTCTCATTAGCATTTAAGAGTGTTGTCTACTTGTACGCTTACGCGCGTGTTGGTTCATGTTGAGCTAAAACTGTTGATATTGTTTCTATATATAATATATAGACAAAATATAAATATTATCAGTACATATTAATGTATACTTATATAAAGAATAAGTCCATTACGTTGATTAATCATTGTGTGAGGTTGGAGAACATCAATGTATAGGGTAAAGAGGAAACAAACTCGACATTGCAGTAAGTGTCATCGTCCGTTACAACAGCTCTGAAACACGCTTCAATATTTTTGTAAGCCATGTGGCATAAACAAAACAGGATATGATAAATAGCCACTATAGCTCTCAGTTTTAGAGGGATACGGGCATGTCGAATCGGCGTGCTCCAAAGGTTCATTCACGCTGATATCCTTTCTCCTAAAATGTGCACCAGATTACGCGAGCGTGAAATTAATACTTATAACATTTAATCATATTATAGCTAGCTAGGTGTTTACATGAATTCAAATGAAGAAGTCACAATTCAAGAAGCGATCGATGCTTATCTCAATGCCATTAAGACGGGAGAAGAACAATACTTCAATCGAGCATTTTATGATAATGCAGCCGTTATCAATGGAAATGAGAATGATCCTGAAAAATCTATTATGCTTATTGATGCTTTTGCTGAGCGAATAAAAACACGTCTTAAAGATGGATTAAAATCACAAGAGACTCCACAAAATATCGACATTACATATATTGGTACGATTGCAAATGTTAGGATCGATTTTATGTTAGAAATAGGTGACAAAATTCATTATGGGTCTGACTTAATTAACTTAGTTAAAAGAGATGAGATATGGAAAATTTCTCAGAAACTATACTATGTCACTGAAACTAAAGAGGTACAATAAACGATTAGCACGATTACAACAATAATTTCTGATTTAGTGCTAGCGCGCTAAATCTCAAACTAAATAGAAATTATAAAGAAATTACATTTTATAAATTAGAAAACAAATTAGTCTTTTTCAAACAGCAAGTAATGATTGACCATAGTTGGCGATCCTTGTGCTTGGTACGTATGAAGTCGCCATCCATTGAGTTGCCATTCCTGAATTGTTTTACTGATGTTCTTATGGTGCCCTACTTGCACACATTCATATTGTTTCACCGGAAATTCACCTCCAAAAATGCTATGAGTTAAAACCAACTGGCAAGCTATTCGCTCCATTGATAGTTGGAGAATTCGATGGCTTGCATCACTTGTTGTGAGAAGTCTCGATCTTCACACTCAAACGTGTACATGACAAAACCATCATACGCAAAGAAGTGCATCCGTCCTTTATGATAGATGAGTTTCGGTTTGGCTATTTGCACGAGTTCTAAGAATTCTCGTCGTCGATATTTCACACGATACGAACTGGTATGTTGTGCAGCTATTACTGCTGTGGTTGCTGCCGTTGTTGCTGCGGCCATTTTACATTACCAAATAATGTTATTTCATGCTATTACGTGGGTTTCCATTGATCCTTATTCGCATAACCTATCGTAAAGAAAATACGCGCGCGCCCGTACCCCCAATCTCGTGGATCAAAATCTATGTGTTCAGAAAACCCAATTTCTTCAATTCCGATCTTCAGAGCTCTTTTACACAAGTCTATAATTGAGTCGTTACCATCACACGAATGGTTTGAGTGAATATGATAATCAATTTGATTTAGAGACATTATTCATTCAGTACGAGCTACCGTTATGATATTATTTACTGTCCGATTGTTCATGAAGGTTAACTAGCAAAAATTGAGAAAGGGGATTTATGCTAGTTTTGTGTTCGCATACGCGCGCGTATGAACTCGATTTTAAAAAGTTACAATCAGTCTTATTCTTCAGACTGTTTTTTCAGATAGTCCCGTAATGCTTCACGGACCACTTCGGAGATTGATACATAGTAACCATTGGATTGTGCTACAAATTTCTCTAGTTCGAGGTACAAACCTTCTGAGAGGGTTAAGCTTCGATAATCTTTGCGAGACATGGCGAGTTAGATTCGTTATGTCATTATAAATATAACGTTTAGAAAATCAACACCTGGTTGATACATACGCGCGTGCTCACAAAGTACTGATAACGATGTCCATTTGTCTTATAATGATTCAGACTCAGTGAACCTTGTTTCTTACATTTGATACATTTGACAGTCAGAACTAATACCCTTCAATACGTTCTGTATAGTGTGGGCGGGTGAGTGGGTGGGTCTTCGTTATATGTTTGTTCATACAATAACTGAGAAAATATTCTAACGTACTAGTTAGCTAGTTTATGAACAGACAAGTAGTTTTATCATCTCTCGTGGATACCGCAACATACTTAAAGGGCTTTGAAAAGAACCTGCCCCACAACCGCAATTGGAGCAGTCTGCATTGTTTCCAAAACACATTCTTCTGTTCCATGAAACATCATAATGTAATACTTCATCACGCCAGTAACATGAATCCCTGTGGTCTGGGTATTCAAACCATCTTATCATTGCTTTGCTCAACAAAAAAGCTTCTGGGTATAATGACTTCACTCGTTTCAGTTCCCTTATAATATTCACTCTTTCTTCTCGACTTACGACCAAGGGGACATTTACGTCAGTTCCACCTGCGCATATATTACACACAACACCAGTGAAACCATTTTCTATTGCGTGTTTTACCACGGCCTCAAGCTCGTAGAAATTGTTTCTTGTGATCGTCATGTTTATGACGACACGTTTGTCTCCTGAAAAATTCCTCAATACGCTTGAAAAAACACCTTTTCCTCTGAGTGCATCGTTTGTTGTTGGAGATCCATCTATGGAAACATACAATCGATGATTGAATTCTTCTGGTATCTTGATCGTACCGTTCGTAATAACATAAACAAAGGGAAATACCTTGTCGGCAAGCATTAGAACATCGATTCTCAGTGCGGGTTCACCACCAACTAAGAGAATGTGCCTGATTCCGGACTTGTGGAGTTCATCGAATCTGTTTTCCCACACCTGAATGGACAATTCTCGCGTATTAAAATCGTCTTTACCGTGAAAATGATAGCAATGATTGCACCGAAGATTACAGTTATCTGTTACGTCAACTTCAGCAGAATATTTTACACCCAATAAGACTTTCTTTAACTCAAGCCAAACAAGATAAAACAATGCATGAGCAAGTGTTTTCATGATAAAATTATTACAAAGAACGCATTAATTAATTACTTTGGGATTTATAAGGAGAGAATTAATTTTAGCTAGTTAAAATTTGAAGAAGCCGCGGTCGTGAAATAAGCTTTATAAGATATTTCGAAGAAAACATTTCTCCGGGACCAATCTGTCCTGATTATCTGTCCAAGAAATGAGTTACACCACTGGTCTTTATACATGATCGTCATTACCTTTTCCTTATGTCAATACAATCTTTTTCTCAATCCAAGTACACGTTCGCTCATATCTCGTCCAATGTCCTTTTTCCATAGCTGCTCATAATACGTGATCAATTGTTCCTCTTGGAATACGTTATTGATCGTCATTGCAGCTAATTAAGCAGATCGTATCGCTGTATATATCCCTCCTCCTTGCATCGGGTTGCAGAATCCTGCAGCGTCGCGCGCGCCTACGTGAAAAAAGGAGGAAAACATGACCAAACAGGAGGATTATATTAGTGGAGCCACCTTTTCCATCAATATTTTGATGGATTCAGATTCAGCGCCAAAGGGGAACACTATTACGAAGTGGGTTGCCCCTAGATCCTTGTAGCCGCCTATGAAATCAGCTGCATCCTCTGGTGATTTATAATCCCAGTTCCGAGTGCCACTATACTTCTCGTACGGTGCTTTTGCGGGTGCTTCAGCGGTAGCGAGGGCAAGATGTAGCCCCGCGCTCTTCCTTATGTCCTCATAGTCTCTATTATAGCGTCTGCAGTGTTTCTTCAGCACATCGAGTTTTTTCTCGTAGGTGTCAAGAGGCGTGTTCCAAGCAAAGTTCGATACATCAGCGTGTTTAGCTGTAATTTTAAGTAGCTGAGTGCCCATGCCTCCAATCACAATGGGTATGTGTTTCTTTTCTGGCTTGGGCATCGAGACTGTGTTGGCGCTGTAATGTTTGCCGTCGTACTTTGCTACTGGATCACTCCACATTCTTGTTGCGATCTCAATAGCCTCCTCCAACTGTTGAAGCCGCACCCCTGGCTTGGGGAATTGCATATTATATGCTTTGTACTCTACCTCTTTCCATCCAGCACCTATACCAAAGTAGACCCTTCCTTCTGAGATATGGTCGAGACTTGCAGCAATGTTCGCATGTAGAGCAGGATTCCGGTAACTCTGGCTTGCCACCATGTTCCCAAGTTTAAGGGTCGTGGTCTCAGTTGCTAAGGCGCTAAGGGTTGTCCAGCATTCGAGGCAATTTACGTCTACTGCTTCAGGTCTGATGAGAAAATGATCGCTAGTCCAGAGGCTCTCAAAACCATGTTTTTCTGCTGCTTTGGCAACCTTACGAATATGATGGTAGGTATACCCAAACTGAGGTTCTATCTGTACTCCATAATCAATCTTCATGTGAAAACATTAGAAGTGGATAGATATAAGTTAGAAACGCGCGCGCAGGCGGGATCAAATAGTTGGGTAGCAAGCTAGTCTCCTCCGGACTACCACAACTGAAGCTATAGAAAAAAAGGGGGGTGTTGCGGGAGATATCGCCATCGATGGGAGCTAACTTACTTTCCTATTCTTTCTAGCTTAAAGACCACTGGTCTGAATCCATCTGTACAGCAGGAGATTCCGATCCCTTCATCCTTGACCCAGACAAAGTTGCCATTCAACGCGAGAACTGCCACGTCCCGTTGAATATCCGCCCAAGCCCAGCTACAGAATCCCTCAGGCATCTGAATAGCTTCACTGACGAATTCTTGTCCGTCTTTAAAGAGGGCACAAGCGATAGATGGTTCGTTCTTATACTTATCGAGATCGCTAAGGACTAGTCGTTTCAATACGGTGATTTTCACAGTAGATGGTGGCATACAATTCACCTCATAACGTATCTAATCAAATTTATTTAAATCTAGCTAGTTATTTGAATCCTCCAGGTAACAAAATTGATGTAATAGAAAAAAAGGGGATGGATGGGATATGTCGCCGCCATTGGCAGAGCGTAAACAGTACTTTCAATATCTTTCAACTAATAGTTACTATTTAGTCAGAATGAGCACGATCAAGAGCAATGGTGCGCCATGTTTCCTGCGCGCGCGCGTCATGCTCAACTCCCAAAAGTCAGTAGCTGACTACCTCATTTAAATGGCTAGGGAAGAAGAATACGTACGCGCGGTTTCTTCCAATATATCTATCTAGCTACCCACGCTGAATCCTTTTATGTTTGTCAGGCCATAATTTTCAACAAGTGAATGAAACGATGAACCCAGTAATTGAAGTTATCAATAAGCGACGATCGATCAGAGCCTATGAGCCGAAGCCCGTTCCAAAGGACATCATCAACACGATCATCGAGGCGGGCAATCAAGCACCATCACAAGGACGTGAAGTGAATGACAGCTTTAAGTTTCAACCATGGCGATTTGTCGTTGTTGAGGACGCTGTGTTCAGGCAACAACTCGTTGAGACCACGATGCCCTTCTGGAAACAGATGATCGACAGCATGAAGGAGACACATCCTCAACTCTATAAAAATATCACGACGCTCTACGACGCACTGCCCGAACCCAAAGACTTGGTGTACCATTATGCTCCGGTCATCATCTTTGTCATCGGCCCTCCGAGTTACGCTGTGAGTTGCGCTCTCGCATGCGAGAACATCATGCTTGCCGCAACCTCACTCGGCTTGGGCACCTGTTACGTGGGATTCGGAATGATGGTCAAAAGCAACGCTGAAGTCGTGCAAGCGCTTGAGCTTACAGAAGGTGAACGAATCTACGGCCCTATCCTGCTTGGGTATCCAAGAAATGACCCGAAAGTGCGCTTTATGGACCAGCATCACACATACGTCGAGCCTACGATTAAATGGATTTAGCAGGCATAAAACGCGCGCTTCCATACCTATGTAGATCCAATTCCATGCATACCAAAGCTAGCTAGCTATTAAACCAACTTCATTGCAGTCAATATATTGAGAGATGATAATTATGAAAGCAATCATTGCTCCAAAATACGGGGGTCCAGAAGTTCTTAAGTTACGAGATATAGAAACCCCATCACCTAAACCCAATGAAGTTCTCGTAAACGTCCGTGCAGCCTCCCTGAATGCAGCTGACTTTGAGATTTTACGAGGCGCGTGGAGCGCTCGATTCCTGAGTCCTCTCAGACCCAAGCATAAGATACCAGGATCTGATGTTACTGGTCAGGTAGAAGCAGTTGGAGAGGACGTAACAGAGTTTCAGTCCGGTGATAACGTTGTGGGGGACTTGTTCATGTATGGTCATGGCGCCTTCGCGGAGTATGTGTGTGCTCCGGAAACAGCGTTCACACGGAAATCCGCACACATGTCGTTTGAGGAGGCGGCGACTTATCCCCAAGCAGCGATCATCGCGTTACAAGCGCTCCGTGGCAAAAAACAGATTGAGTCAGGGCATAAAGTGCTCATCAATGGTGGAGGTGGAGGTATGGGCACATTTGGGATTCAAATTGCCAAGTATTATGGAGCGGACGTGACGGGTGTGGACAGTGCACGAAAATTAGACATGATGCGGTCCATTGGAGCGGATCACGTGATAGATTATCAGCAGGAAGATTTTACAAAACGTGGGGAATATTACGACATTATCGTTGATACGGTGGCTAGGCGGTCACTATCTTCGTACAAGAGGGTTTTAAATCCTGGAGGACTGTTTGTAATGGTTGGAGGGTCTCGATCGGCGATTTTTCAGGCAGCATTCCTAGGACCGCTATATTCACGGGATGGAGACAAACACTTAGGTCTTAATCTGTGGAGTGAACCATATAACAAAGAGGATATGGATTTCTTGGAGGAGTTATTTGAAGCGGGCGATGTAGTACCGGTTATTGACAGATGTTACTCATTGATGAAAGTTCCTGACGCGCTGAGGTATCTTGAGGAAGGACTCGCCCTAGGCAAAGTCGTAATATCAATAGAATCAGATAGTCTTTCTCTTTAGTACGGGTGCGCTGGCTAGCAATTTTTATATGCTCATTCACGAATAATCAATATTGGTGGAATACGTGTCCTCTTGTGAGAAATGTGGTGTCGTGTTACCGGCAGCGAGTGCGTTTTGTCCTTCATGTGGAGCTCCCGTCATGCCTTCAACTCGCTCGATACCGGTGAGGCCTTCCGTACCTCCTGTTCAAGGCAGATCACGTCCTGGCGGTGTTACGCTTTTAGCGATCTTACAAGGCATCACCAGTTTTTTCACGTTGTTAGGTAGTGTTGCTTTACTGTTGTTGAGTGCGTTTTTTGCTGCGGGTGGCTGGGATCTTATTCCTGAGGAAGAGTTAGCAGACGCGTTTCAGCAGATTCCCTGGGCATCCACGTTCACCAGTGTCCAATTCTTTGCCCTCACGACCGCGTTCTTAGCAGGTATTGGTCTGGTATTACTGATCGTTGCGGTACTTGGATTTATTATGACATGGGGGTTGTGGTCCGGGAAGTGGTGGGCGCGCATCATCACGATGATCCTCGCTGTGATTGGCGTCGTCACGGGGATTTTTAATCTCCCGGGAAGCCTGATCAGCATCCTCATCAACATTGTGATCCTCTATTATCTTACACGGTCGCATATCAAAGCCTACTATCAATAATTACGGGCGTGCCTAAACATGCATTGTGCCCAAACAATACGTCACACAAGCTTCGTGGAAAAATATGAGAGCAATTATGTGGACGGCATACGGGCCTTCAGAGGTGCTACAGCTCCAAGAGATAGAAACACCGACCCCCAAAGACAATGAAGTACTGATACGAATACGTGCAACCACAGTAACAACAGGTGATTGTGAACAGCGCAATCTCAAATTACCCTTCTGGCTTGCGCTCCCCATGCGAGTATACGTGGGTCTCTTGCGACCCAAGCGAATCACGATTTTGGGAATGGAACTTGCTGGAGAGATTGAAGCCATCGGTAAAGCAGTCACCCGATTTCAGGTCGGTGACGATGTGTTTGCCGCGACTGGATTTGCCGATATGGGTACGTATACCGAATACATCTGTCTGCCTGAAGATCCTGATGAAGGGGCACTCGCCAAGAAACCAACTAATATGACCTTTGAGGAAGCTGCCCCGGTCCCTGTTGGCGGGCTTGAGGCTTTGCATTTTCTACGACAAGCGAATATCCAGCGTGGCCAGAAAGTACTGATTAATGGTGCGGGTGGAACGATTGGAACGTTTGCTGTCCAGTTAGCTAAGTACTTTGGAGCTGACGTGACGGGTGTGGACAGCACGGGAAAATTAGATATGCTATGGTCCATCGGCGTAGACCATGTCATCGATTACACACAAGAGGATTTTACAGAAAGAGGTGAGACCTATAATGTTATCTTTGACGTGGTTGGCAAGAGTTCATTTTCACGGAGTGTACACTCACTCAAGCCATATGGGTACTATCTGTTAGCTAATCCTGGGCTAGTACAGATGATGCGAGCGTTATGGACCTCAAGAATAAGCAATAAGAATGTGATAGTTGGCGCAGCAAGCGGTACAACGAAAGATTTATTCTGTCTCAAAGAGCTGATTGAAGCGGGAAAGATTCAATCGGTCATCGATAGAACCTACCCGTTAGAACAAATCCCCGCAGCCCACCATTATGTCGAAACAGGGCATAAAATAGGACATGTCGTCATCACAATAGACCATGAGCTGGCTAGCTAATCCCAAACGCGCATGTACAAATAATCAACAAAGACAACACTTAATCATGAGACGCATCCCACGCGCGTGTGTATATGGGCAGTTATCTGTTCTACATATGCGTTGTATAAACGGTGCAAATAAAACTCAAGACTAACAAACGACGACCTCATCGAGAATTAAACCATGTGCACGCTTACTTGTCATTTCCTGTCTCGAAGGGTATCAGGTGGTTGACCACTGAACTTCACTCATCATTTCCACCTTTAACCGGATATTTTTTTTAAAGTATTTTGAACCTGTTTTTGTATTTCCATCTTTTTGAGTGTGGTGTTAACTAACTTGAAAGCAAGTTCTTCTTGATTCAAACTTGAATATTGGTTTACTTTTTCGAGCCAATCTTTCTTTATTATTTCGACACCACAAAACGCTCCGGCAATAGCCCCCGCCATAGAAGCAATTGTATCGGCATCCCGGCCGAAATTTGACCCGTAACTTATGCTTTTTTCAAAATCACCGTCAGCTAAATAGAAGAGTGCAATTGTAAGAGGTATCGTTTCCCTGGAGTCGCAGGTGATGGGGCGGAAGTATTTGTCTTTGTTTTCGTACATCTCTTCTCTGAACATTCTAAAATCCCCTCTAGAACGAGCTACGTCTAAAACCCTTTTTAATAATTCTAATATCTCACCTCCACTAATGGGAATTATTGCCTCAATTGCCGCGTTAACTATTGAATCGACTGTTGCATCGGGTTTAAAAGCCTCCGCTACTGCTGCAGCCATTGCCGCTGCTCCATCCTGGCAAAAAGCTACATCATGGATGTGTATGAGGCTAGCCACATTATAGGCTTGAAGGGCTGCCTGTCTGGGGTTGCAGGCGTTAACTATTCCTATAGGAGATATGCACATCGCCGAACTGGAACTCGGCATATTACCCAGAGCAGCCATTCGAGGGATAATCGAACCTCTCGCCAATTTACTAAAAGTATGCTGAACGGAGATGAAGAATTTGTTCCTTTTCTCTCCCAGAAAAGCATCCGGTCTCTCAATCCATACCTTCGCCCAATCGTCTAGTGTTGCGTATCCATCAGTGTATATCAGAGCCTCCGAAAGGAGATTTTTCATTACCGTATCATCGGTGCCATCACAACTGAAATCGTCAACCCAACCGAAATTGTCTTCAATATACTCGTAATTTTTCCCCTCCGTGGGACTTCCCATAGCATCTCCGATAAGTCCTCCAAGGAGGCATCCTAACGTTTTTTTATATAGAACCGTAGACTGTAAATCGCTTGTCATATCGTTATTTGCTCCATTTGATAGATAAATTATTGAATCCAGACATTAAGATATAGCTGTTTATAACCCAACTCCCTCTTTCTTAACTCGACGTACATAGGCATTGCAATGCTCAATCTCCACTAAAGCAATATCAAAATCTTTCCACTACGCGTGCAACCATGCTGGGCTGTGTATTCTGTAGGTACGCGCGCGCGCCGTGAATGTTTGAAGGATTCGACCGGTTTGCATTATGGTTTTAACCTAGCAATGATTTTCCTTTTAAACGAGAGTGCATCGGGTACTTACACGCGCTACTCTTATTATTACAACACAATATACAAGCATGATGTCTTACCAATGAAATCTCTCATGATTGTGGTTTCCTATCACCACAAGAATACGGAAAAACTCGCACGCGTCTTCGCCACAGTTCTTGATGCCTCAATCAAAACGCCCCAGCACATCAACCCTGATGAGCTTCACGTGTATAATCTCATCGGCTTTGGCTCAGGAATATATGGTGAAAAACACCACAAAACCCTGCTTAACCTAGCCGAGAATCTCCCGCCCGTCACTAATAAGCACGCCTTCATTTTCTCAACTCATGGAGCTCCAAGCATCGTTGGAGAAGAATTCGTAGAACAAAATCACTCAGCTCTTCGAGAAATACTGCAATCGAAAGGTTACATCATTATCGATGAATTCAGTTGTCGAGGGTTCAACACCAATAGTTTTCTTAAACTCTTTGGGGGAATCAACAAAGGACGACCAAATCCGGAAGACCTCCAACAAGCCAAAGCCTTTGCTCAGAACCTGAAGCAAAATTTAGCTACTAATTGACTTTACAGATAACATGAGCGCATGTGATAAAACGTTTAAACGATAGCGCGCGCGTTTAATAAATTCCGACCTTCTACGTGAATGCGCGTAGTGCATTACCTCTTAATCGCATAAGGTAATGCCTCGAAAGAGCGATAGATTCATGGATCACGTTCTCGTTTTCATTGCTCAAGACTCATTGTCGACTATAGTAGTCTTTTAGCAGGCGCGCTGAGATCAGTAACTCTTTACTGGACCATGGTTAATTGACAATGTCCCTTTCTTTCCAAGGCGTAACTGTAAATTCCCCATGTGCTTGCCTACATGCCCTCCGCGAATATCAATCTCATCGCCAACATTTACAGTATCAATTTGGTGATTCCATAAACTCAAGCGTATTGATCCAGTATTGTCTGTGATTTTGACATTTGAGACGGATGCCGGTGCGCCCCATCGTGTTGTGACATATCGTCTTAAGGGTATTTCTGCGACTGTGGCTTTCAGATTGACATCGCGAGATCGAAATCGTAATTCATTGATCATGAGGTATACCTGTTGAGGGTTTTCTATGTCTTCGAGTTGGAAGTCTTGGAAATAGTGGCGAAAATTGTCAGGATTCAGTAATACTGCTAGGTCGATGGGGAATTGTGAGATTACTTGGTTGTGAGTTATTTGGAACATTCCAGACTGTGTATTACTATGCCTGCATGCAATGGTGTATGTTGCTTGTTCCATCGATCCGTGTTTCCAGGCTTCAATAAAGCTATCCAAAAGATCATTGGGATCAAGTCGATATCGGTGAGCTAAACGTAAGATTGAGTCGCGCACTCGTAATTCACTCGACCCCTGTCTACCCAACATCAACCACCTCATGGTTCATAGGAAAAACGCAAATGAAGCCACGGTTCTGTACCTAGAAGGTGCATCCCTTAATAAACCCCATTGTGGCTTCTAACTAAATACGCTTACGTACATGAGAACAATATCGTTTTCTGCTCGCTAACTTATTTTATACATCTTTATATAGGATCTACGAGCTTGTATTAGACACTCACGTGTAATGTAAACCCATTAAGTGTGGATTATAGAACGGTTAGTACGCGCGCGCGTCGGATTCCATCTTTCTGTGGTGGGCATTCTCGTAGTAAACAGTGTACTGTGTAGTCTCCAAGAGGAATAAGATATGCCAACCCATGGCTCATTAACTAAAGCTGGGAAAGTCCGGAATCAAACCCCACAAATTGCCTCAATTAAACGGAAAAAGCGGAGTCCTCAGCAACGCAACCGACGCAATTATCATCAAATGCTCGCAGACGACCGCTTTAATAATGGTCGAAACCGACGAGGACGACGGCGGAGGCGACGATAACCATACCATCCGTGTCCTGTGGCAACTTTCTTCTTGCAGATCGCTTCAAATGCCCTTATGATCCCAAGCAACTTCAGTGCAAACGGATTGACTGGTGGATATGTCGCCAGTATCAGCACGACTGCGAACCAGTCAAAGTCTAGCACATCAGTTAGGTGAAATCCCGACATTGAAATTCATATACAATGTAAAACTGGGTAAACGGTTTAATCATATTGTTGCTGATAAAATAGCTATTAAAAAAAAGGATGTAATAGTCTTTAGGAACAACACAATCATCCTAAGCACAAACCTTGACTTACTAGAAGATCATATCAAAGAACAGATTGCTCATTAACTATAGATTTAATACTCGTACAATTGCTTGAGTAGTAGTGCAATGAAATGCAAAGTGTGCGGACGTCCACTGGGTACCACGGATATAAATTTTGAACGAGTTTATGGTATCCATGCAGGACCATGTGAAAGTCGTGAACAACTATCATCAAAGGATTATCAGCGTTTAGTAGAATTTTATAAAAAACGTAAATAATGTAAATACGTACTACTTGAAGCCAGCTCGTCCAATACGCGCGTAATACTAAACCTCCTCACAATAACGCGCGCGCGTATTGGCAGAATTTTTCTGTTGTTAGTATTCGCGCGTGAATGTCCTATCCAACACACCACTAATATTCACCTGCGCGTTTTACAATCCTCACATTTATTATCAAAATCAATACATCAATTTAATGAGTTAGGTGTGGGCATGTTTACTGGTATCCAAGCTGTAATTTTTGATTGCGATGGTGTGCTTGTTGATAGTGAAGCAATGAGTTGTTATGCTTTGAATATTGTCTTCCAGAATGAATTTGGTATCGATATTGGAACTAATTATTCCAATATTATCGGAACAAGTCTAAAATTCAGTTTACAATACTACCTCAATAAATTTCAATTATCTACAACAAATATTCAACATCTCGCAGATTTAAAGGAGACTGCATATTATGAAATGGCGAAAAAAAGACTAACCTCTTTTCCAAACTGTGAAGAATTTATTCGTTTACTCCTTCAAAATGACTATCTAATCAGTGTAGCATCTTCTGGTAGTCTGAACAAAATTCGGTTTTCTTTAGATGCAGTCAACCTGAGTAAATATTTTAGCATAGTAACATCAGCTTTGGAGGTGAAACATGGTAAACCTGCACCCGATCTGTTTTTCCTAGCTGCTCACAAGTTAAATGTTAAACCCTCTTCCTGTCTAGTAATTGAGGATTCCATTAATGGAGTACGTGCAGCAACAAACGCAGGAATGCAAGTGGCTGGCTTTCCAGGAACTTTCCAAAAAGATTTACTGATAAACGAAGGAGCTATTTATGTTAAAAATGGGTATTCGGATTTAATTGAACAGTTGAATGAGTATCTACGAGTGCGTACGTAGTTTCTTCTGTTTACGACACGCGCGCTATAGATCTATTCGATCATGCCCTCTTCAAATTGGAACTGTGAGCATTTTCGATCGACAGGAAAGCTATTGACACCAGATGCACATACAACGAATTCGATTTCGTCATGACTCCGCTGACGCGCAATCGCGTTACGCGTACGCGCGTGTAAACAGACTAACTAGCTACTTGAAGTTTTTTTTCATTTCTTCATATTCTTGTTGACTGATTTCACCTTTCGCGTAGCGGATCCTCGCTATTGTGAGCGGATCGATTTCTGAGCTAACAGCCTTTTTAACCTTCTTCACGCCTTTTTTACTGAGATCTACGCGCACGTTTGGTTGACATTACCCTCCGATGTCTTCGATTTGGGCTAAAGAAACAATGGTCTGCGCTATTCTGACAAACTTATTCTCCGCAAGATCTTGGATAGTCTCAATATAAAATGCGCGTTTCAAGTACTCTCCGTCTTTTCTACTCACACCATTTATTGCCCAAATTGGCGCCTGAGCGACATCGCCCCAGGATGTTTCTCGATAGCTCTGATCTAAATATTGCTCTCTAATTTCTGTCACCATACTCGACACTTAAAAGTAACAATAATAGATCGTTCATATTAGTTCTTCCCTGTTATTGTAGTTTTAATTAGATAGCTTGAGTGTATGTATGCATGTTCGTTTGTGTGTGGTTCTAGATCCACATTCTATATTTTGAAACTTCATTATTCATGCAGAAGGTATTTCATTCGCTTATATGATATTTCGTTTTACGCTATTGCTCAGCACTAAAGGGATACGTTATGTCTCTGTTCACATCGCTTTGGCTAACAATCCGTCGTGTCTACTATATCTGTTGTTTACAATATCATATCTGGAACGCCAAGCGAGCGACGAAGCAACGAAAGGAATAGTCAGCATCATTAAATTTACTGCACGCGTTTTTCTTGCATCATCACATTCTGAAGTCACTCTTTCTGCAATAGCTATTGGTAGAACTGAAGTGATAAAACAGGGTCACACAGTTTCTAACTTATATAACACCTTCAGGCCTTTGAGCGTTTGGTGAACCGTAGTTCCCAATTGTAAAATTTTTTCAAGATCAGTATCTTTTGTCCACTCATAGACATGGTCGTAGGGACCTCTCATAGGTTGAAATCCTATTCCACGCAATTTATCTACGACTTCTTGAGGTTCAGCTCCTTCGCTGTTGAACCAAATCATTAGATATGTGTTCAAATTTCTTCACCAACTGTCGATATATCTGTCATTATTACTAAAATGTTTTTCATTATGCGTACATGTATTTTGCGTACGCGAGACTTGGAGAACCTTTGCCACATGGATGTTAATTCGACTCCCCGTTCATTCATGATCTCATTTAGCCAGCGTTATCTGCTTGATACAATGAGTTTAAATGGATTGTTCAAATAACATAGAGAGAAAATTGGGGTCGACAAGATATCTTTCTGATATCAGGATCATGAGGTGATCTAGGTCTATACCCTCAGCTATTAAACACGTGATTAATCATGGCAATGCCAACTTCAACGTTGTTAGGAATCCTCTATTGGACTCTTGGAATCGTGGGTACAAGTCTAGTTTGTCTCTTAGTGGGGCTCGTCAGTATCAAAGCAATGGTTCATGTCACGACGGAAATCAGGGAATTTGATCGAATTCGTGGAGATGGGACTGCTATCTCTCTATTCGTCAGCGGATTTATAGTTTTTACAGGATTAATCATTCATGGGTCATCGCTTAATCCAATTTTTCAGGGCAATGTTGCTTCGGCGGCTTCCTTCATCAATGTATCACGATTTCTCGTTGTCCTAGTAGCTTTTGGTGTGAGTCTCGCGATTGGCTGGTTATTTTATAAGCTATTTGCAAAGGTGGAGCTTTTTGGGGTTGATTTAGATGAGATCAACCAGTCCCCTCAAGCTGTTGGGATATTCCTGTTCTGTTATCAGATTTTCATTGGTCTTATCGTTCATGCGAGCCTATCATTACCCCTTTGAGCTGATGCCATGAGGATCAACTCTGGTCTAGCCAGTTTGCTCATAGTATGCGGAACTCTTCTTTTAATAGGAGTTCCTGTGGTGTTCACGAGTCCTCAACCATCGGCTTTCGTTAACAAGGATGGGTTTTGGTATGATGCCTGGGACTATACCCGCGATTACGCTTTGGGAACCGCTGGTTTTATGCCAAATTTAGCATATGAGGCCATAGGAGAATGGCAAGATCAAGCGTTTGAGTGGGGAAAGGAGTTCATTGAATACTATCCCAATACGGTTACTCGAGCCGAAGCGATTCTTCGTTTTGTACAGCAATGGACTGAATATGGGTATGATGAAGATAATGTTCGCATGGGAGGTTCGGCTCAAATTGAATGGGCATGGAACGCAGACGATATGGCCGCAGGAATTAATTTTGATACAAATACAGTGGCAATTGGCGATTGCGAAGACCTTGCATTTCTTTGTTCCGCAATCTATGAAGGTGCCGGCTATGACACTGCAATGGTATTGACAAGTGACCATGCTGCTCTTCTCATTTGGCTGCCTGACTATCCGAATGTTATCAAATGGGATCTGCTTGATGATGGCCGAGACTATGGTTGGATCTGGGTTGAATCTACCGGAGAAAATAATCCGTTAGGATGGACCCCTGATGAGTACCGCGATGGGAATTGGGAGGCTTTTGTTACCGGTTCATTATATATATCCGATATCCAACAAGAACCAAGTCACCCAAGTGAGACCACGGATGTCACGATCACGGTAAACGTCTTTCACACTATTTCGGCACTTGAAGATGTCTCGCTTTTATATACCCAAAATGATGTAACCACTACAATTGACCTGGCGAATATTGAAGGATCGATCTTTCAGGCTACAATTCCCCCCCACGCGCAAGGGACTCAAGTGGAATACTGGATCCGCGCACAAGATCAGAATGGTAATGAAAAAAACACGGATACATTCATGTATCAAATTAGTGAAGAAGATGAAAGTTTTCAATTCCCCGATATCTTTTCCCATTCAATAGAAATTCTTGTGATAATTGCCGCTTTAATCATCATTTTCATTATCTTATAGCAACTATAGACAGTACTCGAGCACGAAAGATGAGACAGACATTTGAATATTGGTCCGACTAGTTGACGTGCGCGCGTTATATCCCGAAACAATAATAAATTCACCAATCATTTAATACTTAAGATACCATCAACATGATGGAAAACGAATGAGATGATCTCCTATGACCGTCCTTGAGCAAGTCCAAAAGATTCGAGAAGTTGATTCGACATTTCACACTAAAATCATTGAGCTCATGAAACTAATCCCTATCGGAAAAGTGACAACCTATAAATTTCTCGCCCATGCCCTCAATTGCCGTGCTTATCGAGCCGTCGGTAACGCTGTAGGGGCCAATCCCTATGCACCAATCGTCCCTTGCCATCGTGTAGTTAAAACCGATGGATCGGTGGGGAAATTTGGAGGAGGAACACCAGAGAAAATCAAACTATTACGTCAAGAAGGCATTCAGATAAAGGGAGAAGATAAGAACGCGAAGATTCTGAATTTCGTCCATGTGCTTTTTGAGTTCCATTGACCTATCGATGATATGTGACACCAATGCCTTTCCACGTGCACAAAACAGGAATTCGCGCACTAGGTATTGCTGAAAGTTTCGTGAAAGGCATATCTCAGAAATCTTTTCTCGCTGGAGTTGTCATGCGTGCTGATCGAATTGTTGATGGTTTTTCCCATTCATTAGTAACTGTTGGCGGCGTGGATGCGACTGAACAAGTTCTTGCTTTGATTGAAAAACTGCGTCGCCAAGATATCAATGTTATAATATTAAATGGCTGTGTCATCAGCTGGTTTAATGTTATTGATTTACAGCAAGTTTACGAGGCAAGCTCCATCCCTCTTATCTGCGTTACATATAATGCCTCTGAAGGGCTAGATCAATATTTTCATGAGCTTTTTCCAACTACTTGGCAACAACGGCTTAATACATATCGGCAGAATGGAAAGCGTATCCCCGTTACGCTCAAGACTGGAAAAATTATATTCACACGATACTTTGGACTATCACTCGATCAGGTCAAAGGCGTGGTGAATAAGTTCACTATTTTTGGCGCAGTTCCTGAACCGATTCGAGTCGCCCGTCTTTTAGCCCGTACTCTCTTGAAACATTATCAACAAAGTTTGAAGGAGCTTATGTCTTCGGGCTAGCATTCACTTCCTGAGAGATCCAATTGGCATAATCATCTGAGCTGGCGACGATAGGAAGCATGACTATGCTTGGAACTTGATATGGGTGTAACTCTCTCACAGTCTGTTCAAGTTTCGGAAATTCAGACGTTAATGTTTTCACAAGTAACAGGGCCTCTTTAGTAGAGTGGATAGAATTCTCCCACCAATACCAGCTATGAATAGTTGGAAGGATATTAATCGCTGCGGCTAATCGCTTCTTCAACAATGAAGTAGTAATAATTTCCACGAAATCAAGCGGACAGGTTACCATAACGATTCCGAACATCTCACGCCCCTTTATGACTGTGGACTCATTCATATCTTAAAGTTTTTTATCCAGCAAACAATACTTGATATCAATTTCTTTTTCAAAAAATATATCCTCTGGAATTGAAGACTTTGGCTAAGCTCGTTGTAATTGGCTTTGATGGTGGTAATTGGCCCTTTCTCGAACGTTTTATGAATGAAGGGCGGTTACCCCATTTTGCTTCACTACTACGTAATGGAGTGTATTCCGAATCATTACCAGCTCTACCCTGCGATACCCCAACAAATTGGTGTACTTTAGCAACTGGAGCGTGGCCAGGCACTCATGGTATAACGAGTTTTCACATTCATCTGCCCGGAGAACCCCTCAATAAAGTTCATTTTTCAGTCCGAAGCTATTGGTCCAATGCGGAGTTTCTGTGGGATGCTGCAGAACGAGCAGGACTAAAAACGGTCTCAATTATGTGGCCTCTTTCATTCCCTCCCACCTGTCGCACTGGGATTTTCATTGATGGAACAGGACCACGAGATCCTCATTGGCGCATCGATTATGATGCTCTATACACGACTAATCCTCAGCCTGCCGGGTACCGTCATCGTGGTGACTTACCTCTTCATATAGTTGACGCACAGGATTGGGCACATCCTCCCTCCTCACATTCGTCACTGCTTGAAGCGACAGTCTCTATATCCAATTCGCTAATGGCTATGATCTGGACAGAACGAGGGATGGAGATCATAAGCACCGACACCAACTCTCAACCGACAACACCTATCAACCATCATTTACTGCTCCTGGATTCCAGCGGAAATGGATACGATACCCTCCTCCTTTCACGAGAGAAAGATGCCGCTCATCCGATAGCACGGTTAACACGAGGTCAATGGAGCGACTGGGTTTTTGAAATATTGGAGAAACGAATGCCACCAGCACTCAAGCGTTTCAATTTCCGTGACATCCCCGAAGGCTTTGTCCGCAGTTATTTTAAATATAAATTGACGGACCTCTCTCCTGACGGAAAAACTGTAAATCTTTATCGGACCGATATCTGGATGGCTTCCGGCTGGGCGTTTCCCGATGGTATGGCAGAGGAGTTGCTTCAGCACGTCGGACCGTTTATTGAAGGCCTTGAGCTTCCAGGAGCAACTGTTCCCCGAGGTGACTGGGAGACCTATTTTGAATGTATCGACATGCAAGTAGATTGGCAAATACGCGCTGCGGAGTACTTGAATACTCACTATCATCCTGATCTCCTCTTAGTGCAAATCCATACTCAGGATGGAATAAACCATCAGCTAGGACGATCGATTGATCCCATGAACCCACAGTATGATGAACATGAAGCAGCTTTAAGCTGGGAACGCTTTGCACGTACCTATGAAGATGTGGATCACTTGATAGGCGCAGTCATCGATACCTGCAGCACAGAGGATAGTATCATCACTGTTGTCAGTGATCATGGCTGTATCCCAGTATACAAAGTCGCCTGGGTAGGTATCCCGCTGATACAACATGGGCTACTAACCTATCAGACAGATCCTATCTCAGGGAAAACACAAGTTGATTGGAAACACACCAAAGCGTATCCGTGGCGGACCTTCGTCTATGTCAATCTACAAGGACGCGACCCCGAAGGCATCGTCCCGATCGAAGAATATGATGCAGTTAGGAACCAAATCCTTCAAGCCATTTACTCCATGCGTGATACCGAGACCAACACCTGTCCAATTGCCCTCGTTGTCAAGAAAGAAGATGCGGAAGCGTACGGGCAATGGGGCGACCGCTTCGGAGATGTTCTCTTTTATCTTAAACCCGGTTATACTGATGTTGATCTTGATCGAGATAACGCCTTGAACCTTTCGGTTCAAGAACTCCAGCGATTACCCGCGGTTCAACCATCCACTGAAATCATCGCTCACCACAATTTTCTTCCAACCACACAGATCCCATCGATGTGGAATCGTGCTATATTTCTAATGCAAGGACCTGGAATCAAACAGGGATACCGACGCGCTAGCCCTATCTGGCAAATTGATGTCGCGCCAACTCTCTGCTATGCGCTGGGCATCTCACCGCCACGCCAAGCTGATGGGAAAGTCGTGTATGACTTCTTTGAGGGTCCACTTCACAGAACATAACTTAGGAAACTGAAATGAAGCGACCCAACCTCCTCGAAGCTTTACTCTACCCCGAAAAGTATCGTGAAGACCTTCCGACAGATCAGATCGTAGCCGATCCAAAAGTCGACGTAAATGGGGTTGCCCGCTATAAAACTCAGCTACAAGCCGGACAATCACTACGTCCTATCGTTGTCGTAAAACATCCATACATCACACTTTACGCCGTTATTGATGGTCATCACCGATTCTTTGCTCAATTAGAATCCGGGCAACCAACGATAGCATGTGCAGTCATTCCAGATTTAACTGGGCTACTTTACGAATTATCGAAAGATGGCTGGTTCCAACCACCACCTTCCGTAACGAAATATCTCCGTCGACCAATCTTAGAACTTCAAAATACTCTCCGACAGTATGTACTCAACTTTCAACAAAACCCTACAAAACTTCAGCAGATCATGCAGAAATGGCTTGAAAATCAACGTGAACGCCAACGCATCAAATAGTAAGTCACCTATTATCTATATCATTTCTATAACTCACTATAGGAGACTTCTACTCATTCTTATCATATTCTTTAAAAAATAGAAAACCTAACAAAAGAAAGATTAAATGAGAACCTATCTCCTTTAACATACTTCTCCACATTAAGAAACACGGGAACTACGAGGTCGTTCGAAATGGCGGTACGAGTCGAAGACGTAAAAAAAGTTTATCGTATTGGAAAAATATCCGTTAATGCCCTCCGCGGAGTGAACATGAAAATTAACGAAGGAGAAGTCGTTGCGATAATGGGTCCGTCAGGATCAGGCAAGTCTAGTCTCCTCAACCTCATCGGCACACTTGACCAACCAACTGAAGGAAAAGTCTATGTCGATGAAATCGATATCTCGGAAGTCAGTGAACGCGAACGCACTCAACTTCGAAGAAATAAAATTGGATTTATTTTCCAATTTTATAACCTCATTCCTGTTTTAACCGCATATGAAAATGTAGAATTGCCCATGGTCATTGCCGGTAAACCAAAAAAAGGTATGAAGCCTCGAATCGAGCATCTCCTCGAGATGGTGGGATTGACTGATCGTGCCCATCATCGCCCCGATGAGTTGAGTGGTGGAGAACAACAACGAGTCGCCATCATTAGAGCCTTAGCAAATGCTCCATCAATACTTCTCGCAGATGAGCCTACCGGTGATCTAGATACTAAAACCGCCAGTGAAGTCATGAGATACCTACTTGAATCCTCAAAGCAAGAAAATGTAACCGTCATTCTTGTTACACACGATCCAAATGTTGCAAAAATGGCTACTCGCGTCTTTCAAATGCAGGACGGTATAATCAAAGACACCGTTACCAATCACTCTGTCATAGATCCAGATTACGAAGAACATCAACTCATCGATAAACTTGAGCAAACACACAACAAAGCTGTTCAATCATATGCACAAGAATTAAAGAAAATTACTCAGCAAATTGCAGATATCCGGGCCGCTCTCACATTTTCAGTGTAACACACGTATTATGTTTATAACCCGTCTATTCACACATTCCTCGAAACACTCCTTATTCATACCTTAAGACCTATTGAAAAATCCACTCATTATCTGTATCCAATACAGCATAAATACCAATATTAATAGAAAAAAGAGAAATGTTTATTAATACAGCAACCAGCCTGATTGAGCCATGTCAAGAAATGGATTTAAAAGCTTAACAATTCCGGAAGGGCTGTATCTCGAACTAGAGAAATTTGTGGAACAATCTAATGGTCACTATGTCTCTATTTCTGAGGTTGTCCGAGAAGCTTTACGAGATTATCTGCGAAAATAATATATCGTACTAGCTAACCATCCCTCACTCTATACCACATCGCGTGTGACTTAGCGGATGCTTCGATACATGCGCGCGTTATTTTTTATCTAACTCTCCTCGAAGTTTTTGCCACGTCGTCCGCAGTATTGAGACATCATGGCCTAGCTCGATCATAGTCACTCCTAGTTCGATATATTTTTGCGCGTTTTCGATCCAAGGATACCCGACTCCTAAACAAACATGTTTCTGATGACGCTCTGCAGCGGCGATCGTCTTCAGTAAACCATCCATAACGATTCTATTTCTCAAGCCTTCACCGGGGGCTCCGATAGATACTGAAAAGTC
>JAOZHK010000116.1 GCA_026014905.1 Candidatus Bathyarchaeota archaeon | reverse complement strand
CCCTGTCGAAACATCGATATAGAGAAAAGCGCGACGCTTACCCTTCATTTCACGAATACTCATCGGAAATCCCTAACTTATCATAGACTTTATCTGTATTAAATCATTGTTCTCAAGCTCAACGCTCACTCAATTAGTTATCGGATAGCTTTCTCGAAATCTAGCTTCCTAATCCGTATTCTGAATTCAGAAGATTTTTCTCGAAATTATTATCAAACATCCGCACGCATAGAAACAGAGGACTACGATATCGGATATCTACTAGCCAGTTCCAATCCCGAGCTGCCTTATACAAAGGATGCCAATTACGGATTACAGAATCTTCCAATATTCTTTGAAGGTCGCATTCTCAACATCATAATCCATATGGCGAAGATCTGCTTGTACACCACGTCGCCGTAATGCAGCAAACATGATATTGGTCATGAAGTGCGAGGGTTGTTTATCCGCTTGCAACAGTTGTGCGGAGGATACCGTGACGGAGACCTGTTGCATTTCAACGATGGCTTCGTGATCACTGAGTTTGTGAATAGTGATTTTCTGCATGTATCCGGTGGATTCGAGATATTTCGCGATCTTGATTAGCACTTCTAAGGGCGCATCCTCCGGATCTAGTATGATGAATCCCCGCGCAAGGGCTTCATCGAGGTGATATTCACCAACTTGTTGGAAAAATGCTTTCGCTTCGTCAGGAAGGTACTGATTCACGGCTTGACAAATGGCATAATTGATGGTGTCGAAGAATTCGGGCAGTATCATGTCTCGTAACTCCAATATGGTAAAGGTATGACGATGTGACGATATTTAGAGCTTGTCATGGCGGATGAAAGTCATGCATGTAGGGAAAATGATCCTGTTCCGCGAACCGGGAGAGATGCAGCTCGTGGAGCGGAATCGATGGCGGGGTATCCGCGACCAGATCCGCGACGAGTTGTCCACACATCGGTCCATAACTCATACCGGTATGCCATGGTCCCGCGGCAATAATGAATCCCTCCACGGTCTCTGACGCACAGAGAATGGGTTTCCCATCAACCTCGCAAACGGGTCGCAGCCCAGCGTAGACTCGGATGATGTGAACGTTCGCTAATTGTGGAACGATACGTATCGCGGATTCAGCGATGCATTGCACGGTTTCTGGTTCAGGTTGTACTTGCGTTTTATGCTGAGGTAGCGGCACAACGTGTTCTGATCGGGCAATGATATAGTTGTTCTCAGTGATGTGACGATCGATCTCGGTCGTGACGCCAAGGCGTTCACAGGGATCTGCGCTTTGAGGACGAAAGGGTTGGTGGGGATTAAACCAGAGCGGTTCATAGATAATGCGTTCGTGATTCGTAATGGCGGGAATCGATTCGGTGGCTAACCCCGTGCCTAACGCGGGTAAAATCGGGATGGCATGATCCACAAATCTTCCGACATGTCCGGCCCATCCTCCTGCTGCGTTGACGACATAGTCGGTCTGAATCTCCCCATGATTCGTCACAACTTTGCGCACTCTGCCCTGCCGGACCTCGATGCCTTGGGCTTTGGTGAAAGGGCAGATTTCGCCTCCAAGCTGCTGCGTCGCATGAGCGAGGCCCCGACACACGCGAAAAATATTGATCTTTGCACTGGTAGTCTCGATACCCCAGGTGATCGAGGGTGCGAGATGGGGTTCGTCGATTTCCCATTCACGGCGAGGAATCATGGTGAGTCCTCCCGCTTCCCATGTTTCTAATCGATGCTTCCATTGACCCGCATTCATCGCCGTCGCATGCTGATCCGTGAAACAGCGTAATAGCGTTATCTCGCCAAGTTCAATATCATATCCCAGTTCGCCACTTTCCTGCCACCGCTGATACCGTTGATACGAGCCCCGATAGATCTCGTGATCCAGTGGATCCACGGCATCGCCCTGCCGAATCATACCTGCATTCGTCCCCGATGCCCCGCCGCCAATCCGATCCTGGTCGATGAGTATGACTTTAAAGCCAGTCTGGGTTAGGTGGTACGCTGCGGAGAGGCCTATGATACCGCCTCCAATAATGGTAACTTGTGTCTGCTTCATCAGGATCCCCGTTTCATTTTCGCAATGACGCCCAGTTTCGTAGGGCGTAGAGGGGGACGGACCGAGAGAGGTGGAAGTTCGGCTGCGGCTACTTTAGTTTCTTGAGTGATGAGACGTTCGACGAGGTGTTGACAGGTGCGACCTTGACAGAGCCCCATGCCCGCGCGGGTCACGCGTTTTACGGCATCAAAGGACTCAGCGCCGTGGCGGATCGCTTCTCGGATCTCTTGATCGGTGATTTCCATGCATCGGCACATCACGATATCGTTGGGTTCGGGTTTTTTTGGTGTCATTCTTCAGTTCTCCGTGCAATCATGGCGATTCCTCGAATCTGATCGATATAGTGTTTCGGGACTGCGATGGTCACGATCCGCGTGTGATCGTACTCTGGGTGCTCTTGCACATTGACCACGGTACCTCTGACGAGGGGTGATCCTGTGCGATCGGTTGCATCGACATGGTCCCCTTGGTGAGGAATTGGTAGGAGCTCATAAGGAAATGAGATCAAGGCCTCATCCTGTGAATAAGTACTATCTACCACAAAGATGGCAAGGCCTGGACAAACGGGAATACATACACGGCAGCCGATGCATCGGTCTTCTCGCAGCTCAGGAAGGGCACAAATCGTGTCCACTTGAATCGCGTCTTGGGGACAGACCGATCCACAGACATCACAGGGGATGTATTGAGCACATTCTATCACGGCGACTGGTCCTTGTCGGATCCGTGCATCGCTTGGATATCCTGAACTCTGCTTGATCTCTTCCCACGTGGTTTCTGGCTTCGTCATAGCTACCTTGCCTCCTCATTATGTCGCTGAACTTGAGCATGCTGATGGAGTAATTGTTTGGCTTGGATACGTTCGACACCGAATGGTCCGGTTCGCAGTTCCTGTAGCACTTCATGAATCTGGCGTTTAATCGTTGAGGCTTCGTGTTGAGGAATATAGCCTAACTGTTCCGCTGCTGTGATACCGGCGAGTCGACCGGACTCTATGGCAGTACTCGCTTCCTCGACTCCGGCACAATCACCTGCTACATAAATGCCTGGTCGGGTAGTTTCCATATTTACGTCATGAATTGGGACACGCCCTCCGAGTGCTGTCAGAAATAGTGTTTCACATCCCGCCATAACCGGTAATTCAATGTTTGGTTTCAATCCCGCAGCGACACAGATTATATCAACATCTATCTGTTGTTGACTTCCCGAAAGCATCTGCCAGTGCTCATCCAGCGCTACGATCGTTGCGGATTGCACTTTTCCATTTCCTGCTGCGGCCTGAATTGAATGCGAGAGTCGAAGAGGGACGCCTAAACGCTGCACCTTTGCCGCGTGTACCTGCCATCCTCCTACGTGAGGTAATGCTTCGAGAATCGCGACGACTTCACCGCCAGCCTGAAGAATCTGGTAAGCCACAACAAGACCAACATTGCCTGAGCCCACCATGAGAAATTTCTTACCAGGTAAAACGCGATGGACATTGATCAATGTCTGTGCTGCTCCTGCCCCCATGACGCCAGGTAACGTCCATCCTGGGAACATGATCATCTTTTCTGAAGCTCCACAACAGAGAATGATGGCTTTCGCCTCTAACCAGTCCATAGTTGTATTATCTTGGACAACTCCGACCTCATTTGACGCGAGCTCATAGACATAGGAGTTTAACAAAACGTGGACGCCATTGGCTGCGGTTTCCTCCAGCAGCTGCTGTCCTATCGAGTATCCACGGATACCTGCGTAATGGCGATGTGATCCAAAAAATTTGTGGATTTGTTTGAATAATTGCCCTCCAGGTCGATGGTTTTCGTCAATTAAGTGTACCTGGGCGCCCCATTTCGCCGCTTCATTGGCGGCATGTAATCCCGCTGCTCCTCCGCCGATGACTACGACATCCGTTGAAATCATTGTCTCTTCACCTACTGTCGATGGTTAACGTGATTGCGTTTCAATAATCATCCCTTCTTGGACTCGAGTGATGCAGGTGCGGATATTGGGGACATTGTTCACAGTCATCATGCAGTCACTGCATAAACCAATTCCGCAGAAATATCCGCGAGGTTCATGTCGGACTCGCGTCATACGAAATGTCATGATTCCTGCTGCGATAAGTGCACTCGCAATAGGTTCACCTTCTTTCGCCTCAATTGGATGACCATTGACGTGAATTGTCACGGTCTTCCGTGGCTCCTCTCGTCCAAGTATTGGATGATTGAAGATACGCTCAGTGATCGACTTGACGTTGGCTTTCGGGTCCATAATTCTTTCCTTCCATGTCAGTTATCTGCGTTCAAGGTTCTCAGTTCATTAATGGCGTAGCGAGGACGTTTTCCTTGGAGTACTTGAATAACATTCTCAACAGCAACAGACGCCGTTCGCCGCCGGCACTCTGATGTGGCTCCAGCCAAATGGGGCGTCAACACCACATTATCCAATGCGAGCAGGGGGTTATCAAGGGGGATGGGTTCTTCTTCAAAAACGTCTAATCCCGCGCCCGCAATCCATTTTTCATGAAGAGCAGTGTACAATGCCTCTTCATCGATTATGGATCCACGTGCCGTATTTATAATAATCGCGGTTCGTTTCATCATCTTCAACTCTGGTCCACCAATTAATCCCCGAGTTTTTGGAGTGAGAGGAACATGAATAGAGATGAAATCTGCTTCAGCTAACACGCGGTGTAATGGTTGAAATTGGATCTGGTATTCTTCCTCGCGAGTCCGATTGCGGATGAGATCGTAATAGAGAAGAGGCATCTCAAATCCTCTGGCACGCTTAGCCATCTCAGAGCCAATGCGTCCAAGCCCAATTATGCCTAATGTTTTACCAAAGACATCTGTACCAACAAAGCGGTCGCGGTCCTGCCGTTTCTGCCAGCGTTGACTGGCGATCAGCTGATGCGCCTGGGGGACTCGGCGAGCGGTTGCTAACAGCAACGCAAAGGCTAAATCCGCGACCGTCCCTGATAAGACGGGGGTCACGGTTACATAGATTCCCTGCTTCGTAGCTGCGGGGATATCTACTGTATCGTAGCCGACTCCTCGCCGAGAGATAACTTTCAAGTTAGATGCGTGTTGCAAGACCTCGTGGTCTAAAGGTATTGGAGCGACAATAATCCCATCATACGCGCCAATAATCGATTGTAGATGGGTCTTATCTTGGAGTTGTGTGAGATCTTGGACATCGACGTCCGCAACAGCTTGCAGTTGATGCATGGCTTCGGTGTGCAGTTGTATCCCAACAAGGACTCTTGGTTTCTTCACACATAGACAACCTTGATGACTCAATGCCTTAACATTAGGCATAGTTATCATTAAAGGATCTTTCGAATTCCGGGACGCAAGGTTTTAGTAGTTATCCGTGCCTGTAACTTCAGCCACAACTGATGGATTTGAACTATGATCGCTGACACGTCATCCATGCTCGAATTAACTGATGTGTCCCTTTTCCGAGGTGATCGTGTCATTCTCCAGGATCTCGCGTGGCAGGTTCGGAGGGGAGATCACTGGGCAGTAGTTGGAGCAAATGGCTCTGGAAAAACTATGATGTTGAAGATTGCGACAGGCTATCTGTGGCCCAGTCAGGGTACTGTCCGGGTCCTCGGGAAGCGCTTTGGCACCATTGACTTACGGGAGTTACGAACACAAATTGGGTGGATCAGTGCTGCTCTCCGGGATCTCATTCCACCCCGAGACTCTGCCTTCGATGTCGTGTTATCAGGACGCTTTGCGAGTTTCGGATTATGGAATCCCGTTGAGGGTCATGATAAAACACGCGCCCTGGAACTAATATCCCTTTTTGATTGCAAGAGTGTGGTGGCTCAATCATTTGGGAGCTTATCTCAAGGTGAACAACAAAAAATCCTCATCGCTCGCGCGCTTCTCCCATCTCCTCGTTTACTCATATTAGATGAGCCTTGTTCAGGTTTAGATCTTTCAGCCCGTGAGCAATTATTACAGACTGTCCATCAGGTTGGTAGTCAATCCGACGGACCCACGCTGATCTTCGTTACTCATCACATCGATGAGATTATCCCGATCTTTACCCATGCATTGATCATGCAATCGGGGCGAATCTTAGCTCAAGGCGTTAAAGAACACGTGTTAACCACACCCATTCTTAGCCAAGCATTCGGAGTTCCCGTGAATATCGTGAAAACTAATGGTCGATACTATAATCACATCGATGAATGTAGATGATGAACCTTTGGCTCGAATAAATTCGACCCCCCTAAATTGAAATATTTTGTTTCAAAAACGAGGTAACTTGACTTATTGCGTTGTAAACAAACTATTCAGCTTGGATTAAGTGATATAAGAGCCTAATTGGGGGGCGATCTGGTTAATACGCTCCACTACTTGATCAATAAGCTTCACATTAACCGCGTCCAAGTTCTGGGTAAGTTGCTCAGGATTGGATGCTCCAATAATAGCGGAAGTTATCAAAGGACGTGAAACGAGCCAGGCTAATGCTAATTGAGCCATTGGTATATCCATATCACGTGCTATATCCCGTAAACCTACGAGAACACGCAAATTGTTTGACGTTTCCCAATGAAAGTCATGACTTTTAATCCACCTCATACCTGTAACGCCACGAGTATCCGATGGTGGTGGAGCTCCAGCAGTATATTTTCCCGATAGCACTCCTCCCGCAAGAGGACTATAAGGCACCACTGCAATCCCTTGATCCTCACACAAAGGCAGGACCTCTCGCTCAATCTCACGCTGAAAGAGGTTATAGCGAGGCTGAGAGACAACGTAACGTTCAAGCTGATGTTTATCACTGGTCCAGAGAGCTTTACAGTGCAACCATGCCGGGAAATTTGAGCATCCAAGATATCGCACTTTTCCACTTCGCACTAGATCTGTTAACGCACTAAGGGTTTCCAGCATGGGTACTGGAGATCCTTGAAATCCAGCTGATGTCGCGTTACTTGGGCGATGCACATAATAAATGTCAATAAAGTCGGTTCCAAGACGACTCAGACTCTCCTCCACAGCATGTAGAATATGTTTGCGACTTAACCCTTCATCATTGACGCCATCTCCCATGCGATGCCGGACCTTTGTTGCAAGCACAATGTCATCCCGCATCCCTTTAATGGCTTTTCCAACGATTTCTTCAGACTTACCACGCACATACACATTTGCAGTATCAATGAAATTCACACCGTGATCAATTGCTTTATGGATTAATTTGATCGCTTGACTCTCCCCAACCTTAGCTCCAAAATTCATCGTTCCCAAGCATAGTGGCGAAACTTTTATTCCAGTCGTTCCAAGTCGTCTGTATTCCAACTTTTTCCACTCAGATACGTGAAAAGGACTATGCCGTTAAATAAGGGTATCGACGTCTACGCGCGTGGCAATATTTATGGTCGTAAGTGATACTTCATCTAAGAACGAGTGACCCATCCACAGTCAATATATGATGTGGATTCGACCTGAATTTCTTGTAGTTTCTGGACAATCTGAATCCCGTTTTGATCACGAGTGCGGTGATGCATCTGCGTCTGAATCGCAGCTTCGGATGGGGCGTGGTGCTGTCGAAGGCTTTCGGTTAAGACACGGCCTGCAACTGCTGGTGTCGATGGAAAATCAAGTATTGCTAGGAGGGTGGGTAGAAGATCGATATTGCCTGACGGGATCGTGCTGATCGTATCTTGTTTGAAATGTGGTCCTGCTGCGATCAGGACATTCCGGATTTCATAGGGACTGAGCGAACCATGACTTCCACTTCCAATCGCAACGCCAGCTTCGGCGAATGCTCCACAGCCTGGTGCATCATGATTATTACACGTTTTGTGCCAGTTAAATGCCATCAGAAGGGATGGGGATCGCGCATGTTGACAGTGAACATGTGAGAGAGGAAAGGTCTCAGCAGATTGATACTGTGACGATGTGAATAAAGGACCACACCAATCGCGAGGCAACAGAAACTCAATTATCGCTTTAACGGTATCGGGGCGATGATTGGCGACATAAAGTGAGATGGATCCACCTTTGCCTGCAACGAGAATATCTGTCGATTCATGGGAGTGTTTCAATCCAGCGTCGATGAGTTCTGTGGCGACGTCAACAGTTGTGCTGACTGTCGCTTGTCCGTGATCTGACATGACCAGAACATCAGTGGACGCGAGTAGCGCTTTCTTGGCTAAGGCATCAAGTATCTGGTGCACAGCTTGATCGCTCACTTGGATGCTGTGCTGCGCCGGTAGTGAATTGATTTGAGTCTTATGCTGGGTTGAATCGGGTTCGGACAACCATAGGGTTGTGATCGTAGGCTGCAGAACAGGAATAACGTACTCAAGGAGGACTTGAGTAGCGAACTCGATGCGCGCGGTGTTGGGGGTATGGGCAGGAGGCCAAGGCCCGAATTGGCGTTCAATGCTTGCCCCAATTGATGACGGAAGAGAGAATTCGGGATGGATCAGAATATCGTTATTCTCAAGAGCCATATGGTTGTTTAAATACGCATTTCCACTGGTACCGATATTGATGCTCACGATGCGGCGTGTCGGGCCGATAAGTTCTGAGAGGCATTTTGTATATAAAATTTGGTCACCTTGCGCACGTAGCGTTAGAAGATCCTGATATGTTCCTGTATTGATCTTTTGTGGTTCACCGGAGGAGAATTGATAGAATTCATTCGCTACTAATCCATGATAATTAGGATAGCAGCCAGTAACTAGGCTGGCGACATTAACGCGCGTCTCTGTGGGAAAAGTTGCGTGATGTGCTTTGAACTGGACTCCGTGTTGAGCAAGCTGAACAAGTGTTGGTGTATGCTTCCAGGAGACCTGATCTGTTCGTAATCCATCGAATACGATGATAAGGATCATTCGGAAGAGACCCCATATTTTAAGAGTAGAAAACCAATTCCGATCAAGAGTATTGCGGCAGGAAAGATGCTCCAGAGACCAAATACATCAGCAATAGTTGCGCCTATTAAAGGAGCAACGATACCGACAATACTGCCTGGAAGGAAATAGAGCGCAAAACCGAGACCTCGGTGATCACTTGGGATAGATCGTGCGATGATTGAGGAAGCGGCTCCCATACTACTCGTGCTGAAAAAACCACTACTCCAGTAGAGAAGCGTGAATAACAGGATGTTTGATGTGAGCGATGATGCAAAGAGAAGGATAGCGTATACTCCTAAAGCGATGCTAAGCCAACGCTTATCGCCGAATCGATCTGAAAGAAAACCGCCAATGGGCGCGGCAACCACTCCCGTCAGCGTGGCCATCCCGTAGATTAATCCAGCATCCGCGACCGAGATTCCTAAGCTATCATGAATATAGGTTGGAATGAAGGTCTGGACGATCTGACTACCCAGTTGCCTCGTCGCTTGGAACCCAAGAAACCCCAGGACTCCTATCGTGAAAATCGATCGTAGGCCTGGTGACGATGGCTCCGACGATTTGGCGGGAAAGGAAGAGTCCTTGACAGCAGTTTGTTGAGTCGGCTTCAGCTTCCAAATTGCGATGATGTATAACAAGATGGGAAAACTCCAAAACAGGTAGATATTTCGCCAATCATTACTGATTCCTGCGAGGAGAATACTCAGTGAGATGGGGCCCAAGGCCATACCCAAGGTTCCGCCGGCACCATGAATTCCGAGAGCTTGTCCTCGCTTCGATTTCGAAAATAACTCACTTGTTAAACTATATGCTGGTGGATGGTAAAAGGTGATGGCTGCATTGAGGATACTCAGGAAGAGAATCAATGTGATAATGTCTTGGGATAAACTGAGAGCGAAAGACGATAATCCTGCAATGATAAAACTCATGATGATAAGTGCTTTCTGACCTAATTTATCTGATAATAATCCACTTGGTAGGTAAAAGAGCATTCGAAGCAGTGTTGGGATCGATGCTACAAGGCCAAGTTGTTGGAGGCTCAATTGAAATTCATCACGGAATACTGGAAACAGAGCGGGATGTATTCGGCCAAAAACGTGTGTAACCATGTGTGCCCCGCTTAAAATAAACAGACTAAGATTGATAATCGATTCTGGCTTTTTCTCTGGCTTCAATATTTGTCCTTCTTAAGTTTGTCAACAGTGGATGTTTAACTGATAGGCATTAGTAGGCTGTTTAATGTTCTTTTCCGTACTCTGGCAGAGCCACAATCAAAACCTTGTCTCCTGTATTAAAGATTTATCTATGATCTTTGGTATCTTTAGATTTTTATCGGCAAATGCCGGAACTAGACTAAAACCGAACATATATGGGATAATTTTATACTCATGCATATGCGTTCTTACAATGTATATTAGATACAAGAAAATGGTGGTTTAGAAAATGGCTAAATTTCAAGAAATAGTGCAAGAAGCAGATTGGAAAATTGAGAAACATGTACCCGTTATTGATTGTCCAGAGGTTGTTTCAGCTGATCAGTTGATTGATGTGACGGTGGGAATTGGCAAGGAAGTTGCACATCCTAATACCACAGCACATCATATTAGCTGGATATCTCTCTACTTTCTACCTCTGAATGAGAAATTTCCATATCAACTCGGTCATTACACGTTCCAGGCCCATGGTGCATCGGCAAAGGGTGGCGATACTAGCTCGGTATACACGCATCATCAAGTCACAACATCATTTAAAACTGGTAAAGCTGGTTCCTTGATTGCCCTGGCTCACTGTAATATTCATGGACTTTGGGAATCAAGTAAAAAGATATCCTTTGAGTAAGCAACCCAACCTTGTGACAGGATGCTACCTATTGCCCATACATGTGCGTACGCGCGCGCGTAAACATTCAATGCGGTGAATCGCTCGTGTCGGATTTCTCTTATGAGCTGCGTAACGGGAACCATATCCCAGCTCTCGGATTAGGGACTTGGGCTCTTCGGGGAGAGCGTTGCCGTATCATTGTGAAACGGGCTATCGAGCTGGGATACACGCATATCGATACTGCTGATGCTTATGGTAATCATCATGAGGTGGGTGAAGCGATCAAAGGATTTGATCGTTCCTCTTTCTTTCTCGTCTCGAAGGTCAGACCGAGTAACCTCCACTATCGGACGGTGATTCGGGATTGTGAGCGGATGCTCAAAGAGCTAAACACTCCATACCTGGATCTTCTCCTCATTCACTGGCCGAACAGGAATATTCCGATCCATGACACTTTACGAGGATTTAATGAATTAGTTGATGAGGGAAAAATCAAGAGTATCGGTGTTAGTAATTTTTCAAATCAACAGCTAGCTGAGGCTTTGAGAACAGAGACTCATCCGATCACGAATAATCAAGTCCTCCTCCATCCTTATGACTTTGATCAAGATCTCTTGGATTTTTGTAGTAAGCATAATGTTATCGTAACTGCATATTCCTCATTGGGGCGTGGTAGCATCCTTACAAATCCCGTAATTCAAGACTTGGCCATTACGTATAAGTGTACACCCGCGCAAATCTGTCTACGGTGGGGTATTCAAAAAGGAGTAGTTGTGATTCCTAAGACGAGTTCTGAAGCTCGATTAAAAGAAAACATGAATATCTTTGATTGGTCTCTCTCTCACGCTCATATGACGCAACTCAATTCCCTTGCCTAGCTTGTCACGCGACCGATCAACAGCTCGATTTAAAGTTTTAATTCGAGGACAATGTATTTTTCCCCACGCTCCGATAATTATCTGAGAATGTATATGGAGTGCAAAATAGTAAGGAGATAAGACATAACGTTGAACCTATTTGATATTACTTCCATTAAAAATCTGTCAATATCCAACCGTTTTGTCCGCTCGGCGACTTGGTCAGGAATGGCCACTGAAGAGGGCTACATAACGCCACAACTCATCACATTGCTAGAGAATCTCGCCGATGGTGGAGTCGGATTAATTATATCGGGATATGCACATGTGCTTAAAAATGGGCAATCCGCTTTCCGACAACTCGGTATATACAACGACTCTTTCGTGGACGGCCTGACGGATATGGTAGATGCCGTCCATTGTGCAGGCGGGAAGATTGTAGCCCAGATCGTCCATGGAGGCGCTCATAGCAACCCACAGTTTACAGGAGAAGCTACGATGGGCCCCACAGCAATCCCCGCACAAGATGGTAAAACAGACTCATTCCCCGGATGTCGCGCTATGACCCAGCACGAAATCAACACAGTTGTGGATGCTTTTCGCCGTGCTGCGATACGTGCCAAAGCTGCAGGTTTCGACGGCATACAATTACATGCTGCACATGGTTATTTGTTCAGTCAATTTTTATCACCGTTTTACAATAAACGAACAGATCAGTATGGAGGTAGTATTCTTAATCGAGCCCGTATCGTCATCGATACTTATAATGTCATACGACAAGAGGTAGGCACCAATTATCCCATTTTGATCAAGATGAATAGTACCGATTTTCTGGATGACGGTATCACACAGGAAGACGCTGTACAAGCTGCATCCCTTTACGCAAAGATCGGTATTGACGCCATTGAGCTCAGTGGGGGGACTGGATGGGGATCACGAATACTAGGAGATAGTAACCGATCCGCGGTTCGCATCGTGAAAGACGAAGCATATTACCGTGATATGGCCCAGCGACTCAAGCAAATCATGAAGACACCAATCATCTTAACAGGCGGTATCAAATCCTATGAAGTCGCTGCTGACGTCATCCATAACAATGTTGCAGATTACATTGGGCTCTGTCGTCCACTCATCCGTGAACCGGATCTCGTGAATCGCTGGAAATCTGGTGACACTCGGAAAGCAACATGTATTTCAGAAAACGCGTGTTTTGTTCCTGCCCGTAACGGACAAGGCATCCGCTGCGTTCATGAGAACGCATAATACGTCTGTCATCACCTCTATTGAGCATGCGCGTTTAGTAAGGAACTTAACGTATAACGGTTGACTTATTAGGCGGTAGGGAGTACGTTACTTCCGGGTTACTGTTGTGTTAAAATGTCGACAGTGCGGCCGAGAGCTACTTCCAAGTGAATATCTCCATTACGTGGGATGTTGTCGACAATGCTACAATATCAAAGAATATAAAAAACGCTAGATCAATGCGCGCGCACGACCACAACAATTACAATGGTCCCTACTTTTTTCTCCCTGCACTAACAATAACGATACGCACACGCACACTATTCACCTTTCAGGTGGTTGTGAAGCAGGAAGGGAACTACCACCACCTAAAACGTTTATAATGTGAAGAATTCACATTGTGGTACAGTTGAAAGCCGAGTAGAAGTGGTGTGCGAGATGAAAGATAAGTACGCTCATTATGTTCTTGCTAAGAGAGCGGTTGAACAGAAAACAGCTCGTTATGGGATGGTCGCAGCGAAACATCCCTTAGCTGCACTTGCAGGATTGCAGGTATTACAAAAGGGAGGGAATGCCGTGGATGCAGCAGTGGCTACTCATTTTGCATTAGCGGTAGTTGAACCCTTCATGACAGGGATTGGAGGTGGCGGACGCTGTGTCCTTCGATTAAGCAATGGTGAAACTTATGCATTAAATTTTGAACCTATGACGCCGCAGGTCCCCTCGCCATTTACACCTGACCCTGCACGTGAAGCGACTTCCTTTGGCGTTCCACTGGGCCGTCCTGCGGTTCTCAATGCAGAGGATCAATATGGCTACAAAGCTGCTGCGGTACCGGGCTTTGTGAAAGGGTGCTGTCATTTAGTGGAGAACTTTGGGACCATGAATCTTGCGGATTTGCTCCAGCCAGCCATCCAATATGCTGAAAACGGATTTATCCTCGATACTTATGTTGCCAAGGCGATCGCGTTTGACATGTCAATAATTGTACAATATCCTGAAACGGCAAGGATTTTGTTGAAGAATGGGTTAGCACCAAAGCCATGGGGCTGGTATTACAATGATTTTGATCGCTTAACACAATCCGATCTCGCCCAGACTTTGAAGACTATTGCACGCGAGGGAGTTGATGGGTTTTATTCTGGAGACGTTGCCGCTGCAATAGCCGAGGACATGGCACAACACGGTGGATATATCTCAGAAAGTGATCTCACAGGTTATACGCCCCAAGTATTACAGACGGGACGCGGTTCCTATCGAGGACATGATCTAATCCATTTCCCCATATCCACTGATATCACCCAAATTCTCAATATTGTAGAAGGCTTCGATATGACGCAATTAGGTTATAACTCTCCTACTGCACTACATCTCCTAATTGAAGCCATCAAATTAACGTTTGCTAGTCGAGCCAAGTTTCTAGGTTCCGGACTGGATCCACGTCCGTTCAATGAGGTAGTGACGAAGAAATATGCACAGTACCTCCGCAGCCAAATCCAGATGGATCAGGTATTGTCGCGAATGGATCTTGGAAACCCCGTGCAAATTACTGAAGAATATACTACCCATGCCTGTGTCGTGGATAAAGATCGAAATGTCATTGGGATGCACACAAGTCTTGGTAGTACTTTTGGTTCAAAAGTTACTGCCAAAGGTACGGGTATTATCTTAAATAACAAAATGGCAGGCTATGATCCACGACCGGGGCAACCTCAGTCCCTTCGCCCGCGCACAATTAAGCCTCCACCAAGTGGTGCGACGATCTTATTAAAGGATGAATCTCCATTCCTTGTAATTGGCGCCCCCGGTTTTTATAAACAGGTGACAGCTGTCGCTCGGACCATCCATAATCTCATTGATTATTCAATGGAGCTTCAAGAGGCTATTAACTCCCCTCGAATATACGTTCAAACAGGTCATGTATTTCTCGAATCTCGGTTACCTCCTAACGTAACTAACAGGCTCAGAGCGCTGGGACACTCTATCACGGTTGTGGATAAAGAATTCAATTTTGGTCAACCCACTGGTATCTTCATTGATTCAAACACTGGACTCCTTCATGGCGGAGTCGATCGCGACCTACCGCATGGCTTAGACGCAATTACCATGGGTTACTAATCGCGCGCGGCTTGAGTTCCCGCAAGTGCTTTGCGGTCATACAGGATAGAATCTTGGACACGCATCCG
>JAOZHK010000110.1 GCA_026014905.1 Candidatus Bathyarchaeota archaeon | reverse complement strand
CTCCGATGCTGTGACATAGCGTTCAGACATGCATTTTCCTCCGCCAGCATTATCTGGATCAGGTTCAATGGGTCGATGGTCACGCCATCCTCTCAGCCGGGTAGCACCCAGCTCCCCCACAGATAGCAACCTAACATGCCTCAATTATTTTTGTTCACTATATAATTCTTATGCACGAGCATGCGAAAACAAATAGAAAAAAGAGTGAATTTATATACAAATATTGATGAGAAGGAAAAACGTGAGTTTTCATGCGTGCGTGCACTAGCTAGCGTAGCTGGTACGTATGCGTAGCTAGCTTTATATATTGTAGACCCAGAAGCAAGTTCTGGATATGATGAATTCACTCCCAATGTATCCCACCTTTAGACAAATTGGGTTACAGGATAAGGCGTTTCTCGATCGAGCGTTCAAGCGATGGGCGCCGAATATCTCGGAATACACCTTCACCAACCTCTTCATATGGCGAGAAACCAATCCTACACTGCTTTCACGAATGAATGACACCATCTTGATCAAGCGATTTAACCAGGAGATGAATCAATTTCATCTGTTCCCACCGATTGGACCCACCACCATCAGTGACCTGGCCCCCCATCTCATCGCGAATCTGCATGAAATGGGCGTTGCAGCTATCTATGGATTGAACTTAAGTCAAGCACAAGTGTTTCAAGCGCGGGGATTGACGCTCGTCGAGTTGCGTGAGAATTGGGATTATGTACACCGTGTCCAAGACCTCGTTGAGTTGTCTGGACCTAAATATTACACCAAACGGAAGAATATTGCAAACTGTCAGGATGCGTACACGTTGGAATATGAACCAATTAATGTCGACATCATTCATCAGTGTCTCCAATTGCAGACATCCTGGTGTAATCTTCGTCAATGTGATTTGATTCCAGGTCTAGCCGCCGAGAACCGCGCGACGAAGGAAACCTTTCTCCATTACCACGAGTTAAACGTGTTTGGCGGGGCCGTGTATGTCGATGGATCCTTGGAAGCGTTCACCATTGGGGAGCGATTAAACAGCAACACAGCGGTTATTCATTTTGAAAAAGCCAATCCCAACATCGTTGGGTTATATCAGGTCATCAATCAACGGTTTTGTGCTGAAGCACTTCACGACTTTACCTATGTTAATCGAGAGCAAGACCTCGGCGTTCCTGGCTTACGCCGCGCGAAAATGAGTTATCACCCCACCCATTTCGTCGAAAAATACCTGGTGTCTCCGTAGCGCTCGCGGGAAAAGAGAATATAATACGCGCGCGCGTATATTCTGAGATTTGAGGACGATCAGTTTGAAAAGCTTGGTACAAAATGGTTTGATCATAGAATTGTAGATCTCGTACTTCGGGAAAGATTGGGACGGATTTGAGCATTACGAAATCATGAATGGAACAGGTCTATTCTTATTTAAGGTCAATGCAACACACTCGTATCCCGTTACATAATCCACTTATTACATGCGCGCGTAGAAAGGTGTGGAGATTATATGAGAGCTTGGATGTACCCTCCATCCACCTGGATTACTGTACCTGTTATATAGCTTGCACATTCAGATGCGAGAAAGACTACTAAGTTTGCAATCTCTTCGGGCTGGGCAAGACGTTTTAAGGGAATTTGTTTTGCCCAATCGTTAAGAACTTCTGATAACGATTGTGATGTTTGTTTTGCGCGTACACGTGCTAACGATTCGAGTCTTCGAGTTTGAGTCCATCCAGGACAGATGGCATTGACAAGAATACCTTCAGGACCAAGCTCATTCGAAAGCGTTTTTGTTAAACCGAGAATTCCTGCTCGTAATGCATTGGATAAAATTAGCCGTTCAACAGGTTGTTTTGCTGCAAAGGATGTTATATTAATGATTCGCCCCCACTTCTGTCGTTTCATATAAGGTATCACTTCGGAGCAACAGTTTACTACACTAAGAAGTAATGAATCAAATGCAGCGATCCAGTCGTGAGGCGTAGTTTCAGAGAAAAATTTTGGTGGCGGCCCTCCCGAATTGTTAACAAGTACGTCAATACGATGGAAGTGGGACAAGGTATTGGTCACGAGCCTTGTAATTTCAATTGGTGAAGTGAGGTCAGTCTGAACATAGTATACTTCTGAACCGGTGGTTGACTGTATCTTTTTCGCAGCTAATTCAAGTTTTTTAAGATTTCGTGCACAAATTACCACATTAGCGCCTTCTAATGCAAACCGATTGGCGATAGCCCAACCAATCCCTTGGCTGGACCCTGTAACAAGTGCTACTCGATTCCGTAAACCTAGATCCATATACTTCCTCTCACACGACGAGGCTATGAGGTTGTTACTATTTGTTATACGCGCATAGTGGACCTCAACTAATTTTTAATGTAGAGTCCACTCTTTCCAAGGTCAAGGAGACTGTAGGGTAAACCCGTTTTTTTAATAGCAGATTCACCTTGCGGAGTTGTTAGAAGATGGCCGCCCCTCCCTGTAAGCACGTTGTTAATCATAATTACCCTCCCTCGAGCGATACCCATTGTTGCTTGTCCCGCATTAAGGTCCAAAACGGTGATATCCGCGTCCTTTCCAACGCCTAATGTCCCTTTAGATAACATACCGAACATTCTTGAAGGGTTATACGAGGTCTTGATCACAAAATCTTGTATTGTAAGCGCACCGTAGCGAACTAAAGCAAGACCTGAGCGCACTATGACATTCCGAGGAGTGGCGCCACCATCAGTCGAGATAGCGTTGATGATAAATTGATTCTTGATGTTTTTTCGGGTAGCAAGTAAGATTGCCGCGTTCGGAACGTTCACAGGGAAGCTGATTGTTCGTCGGTCAGAAGCTACCCAAGCTTGCAGGGCATCATCGCCGGTTAATAAAAGCGTTTCTCCTCCAATAACTTCAGGAACTTTTGCATAGCCATCTAAGAGTGCTTGACGCATTCCCGCAGCTGTTTCGGGGTAACCTCCGAGGCGAAGACAATCACGGGTGCATCCATTGAGAGGTACATCATTGACGATCTGCCCATTGGTACCGTTTATTATTCCAAGATAAGACTCTGACTGAATATTTCGGTTTCCTTCAAGTAAGTGGAGAGCAATGAGGGCTTCTTTGATAGGATCCTTTACTTGACCTCGACAATAACTATTGATGTGTGCGATATCAAGACAAAGGTCACCACCAATTTCTTTGATTATCCAGGATAACCCATCGATATTGCTCCCTTCTTCAGTGACCCCGCAATCCAGTTTCACATATGCCTGTTGAATATTGGCTATTTCGATAGTTTCGAGGATCGTTTCATGAGGAAGCGGCTCTTGAATGATTTTTACACCGAGAGCTCCTGACGTGAGATAGGTTTTAAGCATTGTCTTAATCCTTACTCGTGAAGGGTGAGTTTCATGGATATTATGGTGGATGTCAGTGATTGCTGCGATATTCATCCCAGTTCCCATCTGTTTGATCCCAGATACTATTTCGCTCATTGATGCTGTCACATCAACTGCAGTAATAACGCCAACTTTCGCCATGTTGCGATGCCCAATATTTCGGATGTGAACATGAGGATCAATGATTCCAGGAATCACAATACGATGAGAGAGATCAATTACTTTCTCAGCATGTCGAGGGTTAAGGTTGGTCGCGACAGCGGAGATCTGGTTGTGTGTTATACCAATATCTATAATCTCGTTTACTTGGTTGATGGGATCAATAACGTGTCCATTTTTTAGTAATAAGCTATATTGGGGCATTTGATGCTTCCTCTGTCTTTGGAGATGGAAATAGGTTAAGCCTGGATACAAGCGCATAGCTATTTATGTTTACCGTGCATTCATTGTCGATTTTATAAAAGTCTTATTAAGAATTCGACATAGAGATCATAGATGACTTGACATGATCCACGATCTTACATTACAGAATTGTAGAATTATTGATGGAACAGGAAATCCCTGGTATTACGCTCATATTAGTATTCACAAGGGTAAAATATCTTCTATTCTCCGTAATAGAGTTCCTAAAGCTGCTCATTACATTGATGTGAACAAAGATGTTGTGTGTCCTGGCTTTATCAATCCCCACGGGCATTTAGGACGGTTTCTTCACGAGGATCCTGTGGTTCGTCAGTCAATAATGCAAGGAGTGACATTGGAGTGCACGGGAAATTGCGGAATGGCGATGCACACCATGACACGTGATTATCGAGAGTACTTGCAAACATTTTCGATGGAACCGCTTCCTTGGTTGAGCCTTGCTGATTGGCGAAAAACGATGATGGGGATAGGTATCGGATTGAACATTGCACCATTTATAGGATTTGGTACGATTCGAGCTAGTATTATGGGGCATGAAGATCAAGGTGGAGAACACTTTCATCCAACACCTCAGCAGATGGAAGAGATGTCACAGCTCATTCATCAAGGTATGCGTGATGGTGCATTTGGCCTTACAGTTGGTTTAAGTTACCAAGTACAACGAAATGCCTCGACCTCAGAGATCATCTCGTTGACACGGCTTGTTGCAAAATATGGAGGCGTATTCATGGCACATGCCCGTGGAGGAAAAACAGCCATGAGTGAATTTATTGAAATCTGTCAACAAACCCCCATACCAGGTTGTCTAGCTCATGCAACACTCGCATCAGATCCGATCGCACTAGCCCAATTCAAGATCGCACGACTAAACGGTGTCGAAATCTACTTCGACCTGTATCCTTGGATTCATGGTAGTGGGAAAAACCTTGCGTTCTGGATTTTTGGGCACCAACTGATGAAACAGCGCGACCCTGAGGCTTGGCGTTTCTGGAACATCAGAGATTTCAAAGAACCATTGTTTCATGAGACCGCTGAAATGTTCAAAGATAACTCGGAGTGGCATCAAATTAAAACCAAAGCACTAGCACGAACGCAACAGTTACAGGCAGAGAATGAGAAGCGACGGGAACAATTAGAACAAGAGAAGCCGGTCATCACGGTACCTGAAATATGGGATATTAACGACCGGGTAGGAATCGTGTATTCACCATCCCACCCCGAGTTTGAGGGCAACGATACAAAATTACCAACGACTCTCCGAGAAGTCACAAGAACTCTTGGAGCTGAAGATGTTTGGGAGGCTGCACGACAGCTCTTTATTGCTGATGATGGTCGCACTCTTGTTGTGAATATGTCTACTACACCACAGGGAAGAAGGGAACCTCACATCATAGCTTCGTATCGAATTCCCGAAGCCATGGTTAGTTCAGATGCATCTCACTTCATTACTCATCCTCGAGCTTGGGGGACCTGGCCTAAAATTCTACAACGCTATGTTCGAGAACTGAACGTTTTACGCCTAGAAGATATGATCCGAAAGATGACTGCATTACCAGCACAATTTCTAGGTATTTCTGATCGAGGCATGATCAAACTAGGCATGTGGGCAGATCTTGTGGTATTGAATCCCAAGACGATTACAAATCGGGCAACTTACCAACAGCCCCGTCAGTATCCAACAGGTATACCATATGTTCTAGTGAATGGGACTGTAACTGTTGAACATGGCGAATATTTAGAGGAGGTTCCGGGCAGAATTCTTACAAGAGAATAACTCGCGGGGCAATTACCAAATGTCTCTAATGATGTGATTCAAGCCAAGTGCTCCCAATGTCTTAGGCAAAGGTTTCCCGGTCTCAACCTCCCAGCCCATTAAGGTATAATAGCTTCGTAGCATGTCATCCCAGTGCTTAGCGATGCCAATTCCTTGTGTTGGGCCGTCGACAGGTGTTGAGCCATATCGAGAGGAGGGAGCGTCAACGTCTTTGCATATTCCCGCACGAAGGTTGAACACTTTCATAAGGTTGACAGCGCGTAATCCTATTTGCTTCGTTTCTTCAAGAGTTAAGTTCCAACCGGTGATTGCGGCTGCAGCTTCCGTAAGAAGAGCATGGTTTAATCCTGATGGGAAACGACAATTACCGAGTGAATCTACAAAGATGCTGATTCCTTTTGTTAGCGCCACACCTTCTAAGGTACCTTGTGGGTTGCCTGCAGCGGCGTTATAGGGAGATTGGGCAGAGAGTATGGTATGAGTTTCAATTGTACCTGTATTGGAGACGGCTGTGTCAAACATTTCTCCCCATCCAGTCCGGTGATCGTGACCTCGAGGCGAATTACCTTTTAGCGTGTATATTGCTGCACGAGCAGCTTCTCCTTCAAATTGCTGGGAGGCACGCATGATGCCCTCAGCTAGAATGTCGCCAAAGCCTTGACGATGAGCGATCATGTACATGAGTTGTCGAGCTGCTTCCGCGTTACCCCAGGTCATGTCAAGACCGCCTAAGTCTTCTTTAGATAGGAGTTCACGTTCGTAACATTCTATGACCCAGCCGAGAATCCATCCCATTTCATTCGTATCGAATCCTAGGCGGTCACAGACACTCCCAAGCATTGCAGCTTGATCAACATCCCTTACATCTATAACGGGACCCATCGCAGCTAATTGCTCGTATTCAGGTTCTTCAATAACCGTACCTGCATAAGGACCTTCAGGAATGGTCATCATTGTACTATGTGTAGCAGGACATGCCCAACAGGGATTTGGCCGTGGCTGATATCGTTCACGTATACTTGGCTCACTGTAGCGAGTAAGCTTTGTGTCATCAATATCCCAGAGGTTAGTCGTATAATTTTTAATGGGGAGAACTCCATTATTACGTTTATAGGTGTCGTGAACACCTCCTACAGTTCCACGAAAGTTTAAAGCATTTTCACGGATAATAGCAGCAACTTTTTTAACCCGTTCAGGATGCTGGACTTCAACGCGATGGGAGCCCTGCGAAACGGCTATGGCTTTTAATCGCTTGGAACCCATGACTGCTCCTGGTCCGTTATGTGATGCGGAATGGCCTTTTCGTTCAAAAACACCTGCAGGTAAACATTTAGTTTCACCAGCGGGTCCAATAGAGACCACACTCATTTCACGATCAGTTTTTTTTAGATCCTGTTTAATCATGTCATCCGTTTCGTATGTATCCCGGCGTAGCAGATGACTTGCATTTCGTAACTCAGCATCATCTTCTAAAATATTGAGGTAAAGCCATCGCTTAGCTGTCCCCTCAATGACGATCCCGTCATATCCTGAAAATTTTAGATACGCCCCAAAGAGGCCATTCGCCTGGACAGAAGTACAGCCATTTGTTAAGGCTCCTTTGGTGACTAAGGAAAAAGTACCAGTTCCTGGAATTATTGTTCCTCCAAGGGGCCCTGAAGCTAAAATGATACGGTTCGAGGGATCACTCCATGAAATGGCGGGATCAACTTCGTCATATAAGATTTTAACACCAAGTGCTGTGCCACCTAAATGGCTTCTTAGGTTAGTTTCATCGAAAACTTGATGCGTTACTTTCTCGGTGGATAGATTGACGCGTAAAAATTTCCCAGCATATCCAAAAACCATTTTCGAACCCTCATTCATCCGTGGTGGAATGATAGCAATGTTGATCATTTAAGCCTTGCGCGAAAGTGTTAAAAGGAATAACGGATTGGATAATCGATCAGTGAGCTTCACGTTGAAAGTAGCTATCGCCCGGATGAGTCATGAAACGAATACATTTAGTCGTGTCGAAACCCAAATAACAGATTTTAATCCATGTTATGGACAAGAAATCTATGAAGTATATAGTAATACTCAGACTGAGTTAGGTGGATTTCTCGCGATACTACGGGACCATCATATAGATGTAGTGCCAACGCTAGCTGCGAGTGCTACACCCTCTGGTCCTTTAGTTTATGAAGATTATCGATTAATTTGTCAGAAAATCGTTGAGGGAGCGCGAGCAGAAAGCGATCTTGATGGAATGTTATTGTCATTACATGGAGCGATGGTCGCTCAGGACGTTCCCGAAGCTGAAGGTAATTTGTTACAGATGCTTCGCTTATCTTTAGGACAATCGATCCCCATCATCTGCACATTGGACCTCCATGCATTAGTCTCTGAACAAATAATTTCACAGGCGGATGCAATATTTGGTTATAATACGAATCCTCATGTAGATCAGTTTGATCGAGGCATTGAAGCCGCAAACTGCTTGGTTGCTACGTTAGAAGGTAAGTGTCACCCTACCACCGCTTTTACTAAGCTTCCTATGATGCCTCCCACGATTAATATGCGAACAACAGAAGGTCCTATGGTTAACCTTTTTGAGCAAGCAAAGACCATAGAGGACAGTCCTCAAGTGATAAATGTATCAATATTTGGGGGTTTCCCCTATGCCGATGTTGCACGAGTTGGATCTAGCATCGTTGTTGTCACGGAGAATAATAGAGAACTAGCGCACCAGATCAGTGATAAATTGGGATCTGCAATGTGGAAGTGTCGAGGAGACTTTTTGAAAGCTCTTGTAAGTGTTGATGCCGCTGTCCAAAGAGCACAAAGCGCAGAAGAGGGGCCAATCATTCTTGCAGATGTGTCGGACAACCCTGGCGGGGGTGCACCGGGTGATGGTACAGAAATTCTCCAACAACTCTTGGAATCTGAAGTAAAAGATGTAGGATTTGCTATTATTAAAGACCCCGCCGCTGTGAAACATGCGATGGAAGTGGGAATCGGCGAGCAGTTCTCCACGATTATTGGAGGAAAGACTGATCAACATCACGGTCAACCTATTCAGGTCTCAGGAGTAGTTAAAACTCTAACTGACGGAATCTTTGTTAATAAAGCAGCACGCGCAGGTATGCAAGTGAATGTAGGGAAAACTGCGGTTATTGATGCAGCAGGAATTGAGATCATTTTAACGGAGAAAAGTCATGCACCAAATGATCCAGAGATCTTTCGTCGACATGGCATTGAACCCTTTGATAAAAAAATTCTTGTGCTAAAATCTCGTGGACATTTCCGGGCAGCGTATGAACCTTATGCAAAAGAAGTGATCGAGGTTGATGCGCCTGGCATCACTAGCCCGAATCTAAGTTTGTTTACCTTTCATCATATCCCGCGTCCAATGTGGCCCTTCAGCGAAAGCTGACAACATAACTGCGTGCACGTACACGGTAAGAATCTGGGTTCAGGAACCCTAAGGTATCTCACGGGTAATTCCATCAGCCAGCCGTAGCTAAAATGAGAACGCGTGTCCCCGGTGAGCTGGTAGCGCATCACCCAAATTATTCGACTCTTTTGGCTCTCTCTTGACAGAGGAAGAGTGAGACACACCATGGGATTTACATACGCAGAACCAAATCAACACCGAAGACACAGAGCTCTTTTTCAATAGGAGATTAAAAATTTATGAAGATTTAATAACGTTTTTTCTTCAGTAATAAAAATCTAAAAAAATCTGTGCAGACATTTTATCCTCCACCCAAGGGCGGAATCAAGAGAATACGATTAATCGAAGGGTCAAATGTGAAGATTTGCGTTCTTCCAGAGGGTTCATCACGGAATGCCATCCAGCCATCTTGAAGATATTCGTGAAACTTATCTGTGGCATGCGCAACTTCGAAAACATTATGAGGATTCCATGAAATGGTCATCGAATCTGGTAGACGCCATTCTTTTAATAGATGACGCATGACTTGTATGGTTGTCATGATGCCCAAAGGAAATCTCTTGGAATGGAGGAAATGAACACTTTAATAGTTTATGGCACATTCTTAAAATATACCTTAAGGTGAGCTTGATGGATAATCCAATGCAAATATATGTGGATCATAATCTTCCCGGCTGTAGTGGCTGCCGGATTTGCGAGAAAGTATGTGCCTTACGTCATGAAAAGCGGTATAACCCCGCTTTTGCTCGTATCAGAGTGTATCAATTCTATCCTGGACCGATAGATGTCCCAATTGTATGTCAGTATTGTGAGGATCGTCCCTGCGTTAACGCGTGCCCTACGGAAGCTCTGACTTATGACGGAGCTGCCTACCTCATGAAGGTGAATCCAGACCTGTGTACGCAATGTGGTCGTTGTAATCAAGCTTGTATTGACGCAGGACGTGGAGGCTGTATAACCTTCAATCCTCAGACAGGGATTGCCCAGATCTGTGATCTCTGTGATGGGGATCCGCAATGCGCGAGATATTGTCCATCAAATGTTTTGCACTTTTTACTTCTTTCACGATTTTCGAAGCGATTAGCGAAACCTCCAGAACTGATCGCTGAACGAATCGCGGATCAATTTTATCCCGTAGAAAAAAATGTGCAGAATGGAAGGTGGAAAAAATGAAGGGATATGCTGGAAAGATCTTAGATGTTGATTTGTCAACTAACAGTACTCGAAGTATTGCCATGAATGAACTGGACGCGCAACGCTTGATCGGTGCGCGTGGAATCATGACGAAATTGTTATGGGATCGATTGAGTCCCGAAACCCAAGGCTTCAGTCCACAGAATCAGATCATGTTTTTCACTGGTCCACTCACAGGACTACTGAGTGGAAATCGCACAATTATCCGGTTTAAATCGCCCCTCGCAGCTACTACAACGGATTTAAACCTTATGGGACACACTTCAACGGGAGGAAACTGGGGGCCCGAGCTCAAATTCGCCGGCTTTGACGGCGTTATTGTGAGCGGAAAAGCCGAAAAACCCGTTTATGTGTTCATTTCAAATGGTGAAGCGGAAATTCGGAGTGCACAACACTTGTGGGGAAGCTCAATCTTTGAAACAGAGGTCCGTTTGAAAAAAGAGGTGGATCCCCATGTACGGGTTCTTCAGATAGGCCCCGCAGGAGAACAACTGGTGCGATATGCATGTATTAACCAAGAATTCTTTTATTCTGGGTCCCGCTGTGGGGGGGGTGCAGTGATGGGTTCGAAAAACCTGAAAGCGATTGCCGTCCGCGGGACCTTGGAGATTCCTGTTGCGGATATTGATTCTCTGCTTATGCTTGAAGATATCGTCTACCATAAATTACGAAGCGACCCGACATATCTTTATGGACGAAAACGATGGGGATCAACGACAGCGAATATTACGTCGAGTGATTCCTCGACTGGCCCGCTGAAAAATTGGCGTGAAGCGTTTTGGGGCGATGCGATTGAGACAGGAGGCCCACTTCAATGGGAAAGCCGATGCCGAGTAAAAAATCGTGGATGCTATGGATGCTCAACGCCCTGCAATCAACTCGGAATTATTCGAGAAGGAACATGGGCTGGAACCTTTGATATCCCTGACTATGATTCAACCGATCTTCTCCATCCTAATTGCATGGTCACAGATCCCAACGGAGTCTATGCGTTAAGCTCTTTTCTCGATGCTATGGGATTAGACTCGATTTCAACTGGAAACACCCTGTCATGGGTCATGGAGTGCTATGAAAAAGGTCTACTAACTCTTGAAGATTTAGATGGTGTAGAATTAACTTGGGGTAATATCGACGCCATGTTCGAAATGGTAAAGAAAATTGTGAATCGGGAAGGCATCGGAGATCTCCTAGCTGAAGGCATTCGCCTAGCCTCACGAAAGGTCGGTCAAAACTCTGACAAATTTGCGATGCATTGTAAAGGCGTTGAATGGGGGGTCGGCGGTGCAGGCAATAACCGTGATCAGCGAGAAACCTTCTGCTATGTGATGTCAGATCGGGGTGGAGTTCATCTTTATGGGACCACGATTGAAGGACAAGATAATTTTGCTATTGCTGATGGATTAACGCTTTGCATTCGGAATGTGCGATATCTCGATCCAGAAACAATTGGCCATGCATTAACCGCAGCAACTGGTTGGCAGTACTTCACTAACCAAGAAGAATGGAATCAATATGCACATCGAATCATCATCCTTGAACGTGCCTGGAACATCAAACATGGGTTACTACCTGAAAGAGATGACATCCTCCCAGAACGTGTCTTCACAGAACCGTTAACTCAAGGTCCCAAAGCGGGGACCCCGGCGGCACTCTATGATCGGCAACAGTTTGAGGAGGATAAGCAAGCCTGGTATACTGCACGTGGTTGTGACTCCCGAGGAATTCCTACACGTACGACCCTGAAAAACCTGGAGCTTGACTTCGTAATCCCTGAACTCAGCAGAGTGGTTGACTTAAGCACATAAAGCATTTAGTAGCCTCTTCATATCCTCCATACACGCGCGAGTATTTCTCATTCAATTTATACGCGCGTGTAGAGAGGCCATTTTTTATAATTGTTTTAGGATCTGTGTGGGTGCACGATATTCAGTGTAATTGAATAGAATGGTAGGATAGCGGGTGAGGTCTATCTTGACACCATTAAACAGTTTATCTTCAACATGGACTGCAACGGCTTCGCCAAAGAATAATGTGTGAGTCCCAGGTCGTGCTGTTTCTACGACTTTGCATTCAATATTTATCGGGCATTCATGGATGAGTGGTGCTTGCACTTCACTAGCAGATATTCGGGTGAGTGCGCTCGCTTGAAACTTATCACAGGTTCGACCACTGATTCGCCCACAGAGATGCGTGGCTTCAATCTGGTCTGCAGTCGGCATATTAATCACAAATTCTCCAGAATCCTGAATAAGATCGTGGGAAAACCTATCTTCCCGAACGGCAATCATAAAAATAGGAGGGCGATGAGATACAACTGTGATGGCAGCGATTGCAATAATATTTGCTTTCCCTTTAGTATCTTGGCAAGTTATGAGTGCTGTAGGTTTCGGTGCAACCAGATGTCCCACCGAGACATTAATTGGAACTCTTTTTTTAACCATGTCTCCTCACGCTAAGTATCGATATTTTCTTATGTAGTTTACTACCACCATTCTCTGAGAAATAAGTATGGGTCATTACTTGGTGAGACACGCAGAAACCCTACGCGCGCGTATCCTTCTAACATGACGTGTGCATTGTACTGCGTGTATCAATCCCTCGAGAATCTCTGAGTTAAGTAAACGCCAGTGATGACGAAGCTTGCACCCACTAAAAACAAAGAATCAACAACTTCCCCAAGGACTACGCTAGCTAAACTAACAGAGATCACAGGAAGAAAATAAAGGAACACTCCCGCTCGAGTTGGAGAGAGTTCTTTCAAGGCTTTACTCCAAAAAAAATAGGCAAGACCAGAGCATAAAAAGCTCAAGACTAACAGTAATGTCCAAATCCAGAGCGACGAGGGTATTTGAGGGGTTTCAACGAGAAAGGTTATAGGGAATAAGTAAACTGTTCCGAATAAAATAGTAATCCACGTAACTTGTTCCACGCTATAATGAGCCACCATGGGTCTACTATAGACTGAGTATAGAGCCCAGCTTGCTGCAGATCCCACTGTGAGAATATCACCAAAAACTCCCACGGGATTAAGCGCCCAGTGAAGAGGGCGAATCACGAGGATTACCCCGAAAAAAGCTAGTAAAATACTCAAAACCTGATATCGATTCACCGATTCGTGGTTGCTGATGTGATCCAATACTGCAATCAAAATCGGGTTAGTAGAAATTATCAAGCTTGCATTCGAAGCTGTTGTATATGAGAGGCCATAGTTTTGAAAGACATGATAAAGCGTAACACCAGTAAGCCCGAGGAAGGAAAAACGTTTCCAGTCCCTTCGGACACGACTCAACAGCCCTTTGCGGTGGTGGTAGAGTCGACTGAGAATTAGAGGGAAAAGAAGAAGGAACCGAAATAATGCTATTGATAGAGGCGTAATAGTATCTAAGCCCAGCTTTAGAAGGATAAATGACATACCCCACATCACAACAACACTGCTGATTGTGAAATAGCTTTTCAGCTGCATTAGTTTTCACTGCATCAACAAGAAGCCCCGAGGTGATGGCGTCTTACGCGTTGGCAAGTTGTCTTATGATGGTAGTGCTTTCACGAATTGGGTTACGAGTTGGATTGTGTTTTCATAGTCGGTGATATGGAGGATAGATGCTGGACCATGGATATAGCGGCATGGGACAGCGACTGTCCCACTTGGAATTCCAGCTTTAGTCAGATGGATTGCTCCCGCATCAGTTCCTCCTCGCGGTATTTTTTTAAATTGGAAGGGAATCTTGTGTTGTTTCCCGACTTGAATCAATGTGTTGAGTATCGTTGGATGGGTTAGAGTTGTTCGATCCGCAATTGCGATGACAGGGCCTGATTGGAGTTTTGCAGAGATTTGATGAGGTAGTGAACCAGGAACATCTGCAGTAAAGCTCCCTTCCAGAGCTAGGCCATACTGAGGATCGACTTGCCAAGCAGCAACGCGAGCTCCTCGCAAACCAACTTCTTCTTGGACTGTACCGACAGCCACGACTTGGCGATTTAACTTGTGGAGTTTTTTTACTACTTGAACCATGACTGCGCAGCCTACACGGTCATCGAAGGCTTTTCCAAGCAAATATCCATTTCCAAGATCCTGAAACTTTACATCAAAAACTCCAACTGTCCCGATATCGATTCCTTTCGATTTCACTTCACTCTCGGAATTTGCTCCAATATCCATGAATAAATTGTCTAATGATACCAGTTTCTTCCGGTCTTCATCAGACATGACGTGCGGAGGTTTGGTTCCAATGATTGCTGAAACAGGTCCTTGAGTACCTCTGAGGCGAATTCGTTGACCAGGCATTACGTGAGGCGTGATTCCTCCCAAAGTATGAAAGCGGAGGAAACCTGTTACTTCAATATGGGTGACCAAGAAGGCAACTTCATCCATATGAGCTGCTAACATCACCCGCGGGTATTTTTCGTCCCCATCAAGGGACATGAAGAGATTCCCCAGTGCGTCTTCGGTAGTTTGATCAGCAAACTCACTTAGTTCGTGTCGAAGTATTGTTTTTACATCAGTTTCGTCATTCGGTGGCCCAAAAGCATCAGAGAGCTGCTGCAACAGGGTATATTGAGAAGACATGTTAATCCCAAAAAAAAATCGTTATGAGAAATAAAGAAAAAAGGGAAGAGGCTATTCTACTTGCTTCAGAAAATCCTCACGGGGTGGAGAAAAGGATTCGAGGACGGTGGCGCCATTCTTACTGAGAGGAACACAACCATGTTTTTCATTAGATTTGAAGAGGTAAGCCATGTTTTCCTCAACAACTACTGGACCTGATTCAGTCCGGAATTCAACAGTTCCGCGTAGGCATACTCCGATCTGTTCATGATGATGGTTGTGTAAGGGTATTTCTGCGGTGGGTGCGAGGTCAATGAGGACTAGCATTTGTTTCTCCCCTGTCACTAGAATTGTATTATCTACTCCGGGTATTACGGAAAATTCCTTTGCATCTTCACGTTTCACAAGTATCATGTTATCTACTTCCTACAGTCTAGCTTTTACCTCAGCAATTTAAAGGTTTCGCGTTAGGGTACGATGGTGATTAGGGAGTGACTTTAGATTTTTCAATATCGAATAGAACAACGATAGTGGCCACTGCCGTGACAACTGGGTGAATAGCGGGGAGATCGTTATTGTGTGGAGTGGGATAGAGTATTCCCCCTTCAACCACTGTGATCCGTCGTCGCCCTTCAGGTAAAATTGATAAAACGGCTGCATGGTCCACTTGCTGGGGAAAGGGAGTGGCAATTGTGACATCGACGAGAAGTAAGTCGTCGAGATCCTCGATTTGCGTAATCGGCAAGATCTCGCGCAGCCCAATCATGCTAACATGGCTGATTGCGTCTTTTACGGCTCGTTGTGCGGCTTTTGTGACATCTTGGCCATGTAAGTCAATTCCCACACCGATTTCTAAAATATATTTTCTCCATTGGGGCATCTTTCTGGCTCCTCAGCATCAGTAAGTTGTATTGTGTAAATATATGGTCTCCGATTTCCTATATCAGTTATTGAAGTGCGTGTTGAATTCGTTCACATACAACGTTAAGTTGTTCTAGTGGCTGAGCATAGCTTAATCGGAGGTAGCCTTCTCCATGAGTACCGAATGCTGAACCGGGAACGCAGGCGATGTTACAGGTCTTCAATAGGTATTGGGCGAATTCAGTTGAGGAATACTGAGAGTCTTGGATATTGGGGAAAACATAAAAAGCTCCTTTCGGAGTTGGACAGCGAAATGGAGGAAGTTCATTTAATCTTTTTACAAGAAAATGACGCCGCTCGTCAAATCGTTGAACCATATAATCTACAAAGTCTTGGGGACCCGTGAGAGCTGCAAGAGCTGCTCGTTGCGAGATGGCTGGCGCGTGCACCATGGTGAATTGCTGGAGTTGAATCATTTGATCAATTATCGGATGATCCGCTGTTGCGTACCCTATTCGCCATCCGGTCATAGCATATGTCTTTGATAAAGAGTTAACAGTGACGGTTCGTGCATGCATGCCAGGAAACGAAGCGATGCTGTAATGTTTTGTACCATCGTAAACCATTTTCTCGTAGACTTCATCGGAAATGACATAAAAATTATGCTGTTGTGCGAGATTGGCGAGGTTTTTGAGATCTTTATGAAGTTGTACACTCCCTGTGGGATTACTTGGTGAGTTCAGAATGAGGGCTCGTGTCTTTGCAGTGATGTGTTGTTCCACGACATCCGGTAGTATCCTGAAATCAGTGTCTTCCTTGACTACGACAGGTACTGGAATCGCACCTGCGATGCGAACAGCTGCATCGTAGACCACAAAACCCGGGTCGCTGATGATGACTTCGTCTCCTGGGTTCACAAGAGCGAGCATCGCGAGAAGTAAAGCACCCGTACAGCCCCCATTTGTAACTATCACTTCGTCCGATTGATAAGCTAAGTCATTTTGCTTCGCTACTTTCTGTGCTAAGGCTTCCCGTAGATCAGGAAACCCTGCATTGGGGGTATAGTGGGTATATCCCTCGTTAATTGCCGCAATTGCTGCAGTTGTGATATGAGTCGGTGTATTAAAATCTGGCTCCCCAATTCCTAGACTGATGACATTATCCATCTGCTGCGCAATATCAAAGAGTTTTCGAATACCTGAGGGGCGAATTAATTGTATTCGATCACTGAAGCGATGATGGAATTCATCCAAAATGTTTCTCACTCTCTATCAGTTATTCGCGCGACATACAACACAGTTGATCACGTTAAATAAGTTTGTTACAGCTCTTCGCTGTCTCGCCATTGGTGTCTTTCGCATCATTTTACCGAAGTCTTTTAAGATTTAGAGCCATAAAGTTGGATGTGGGTTAAACTATGCGGGTGTTTTCTGAAGAAAGTTGGAGACAACTTGGTTACGAAATGGTGAAAACTTCAGGTCTTACAGATGCCGACGTTGAGACGATTGTAGATGTATTGGTGACAGGTAGTCTTCGCGGCATTGATTCACATGGAGTCCGAGCGTTTCCTGTCTTCATAACGAAGAAGCCTCCAGCTCATTGTTCGGTGATTAAAGAAATGGCGGGGACAGCTCTTTTAGATGCTAACCATACATTTGGTCCTGTCTCTGCAAGAAGAGGGATGGAACTTGCTCTTGAAAAAGCCGAGCAAACGGGAATTGGGTCATGTAGTATAGTTAATGGTGAATGGATTGTGAATTTGTTCTATTATGCTATGATGGCGGTTCATTCGGATATGATCGGAATTGTCACTGCTCGTGAAGGCCCAGTCTGTGCGCCTTGGGGCGGTGTTAAACCCGTTGGGGGAACAAATCCACTTAGTGTCGGTATTCCCGCTGGGAAAGAGTACCCCATCATTTTAGATTTTGCAACGACGATGGTAGCGCAAGGGCATGTGAAAACCTTTCTTCTTGAGGGAAAACCTTTGCCTGAAGGATGGCTTATTGATACACAAGGCAATCCAGTTAAAGGATATGATCTTTCATTAGACGAATTAGAGACGTTTTGGGAATCAGGAGGCGCGCTACTACCTTTTGGGACATATAAAGGCTACGGGATTAATTTGGTTATTGATGTGTTGGGTGGAGCATTAAACCTATCTGGAACAGGACAGCGAGCTCAAGGACAAGGCGTATTGATGACCGCAATTAGCATTGATGCGTTTACAACAGTGGTTGAGTTTAAAAAGGAAGTGGATCGCTTGATTAGGGAAGTTAAAGAATCACCTGTTCGACCCGGATTTGATGAAGTCTTGTTACCCGGTGAACGAGAACATCGAATGATGATCCAGCGGCAACAAGAGGGCATTCCGGTGGATGAGATTTCGTGGCGAGAGATTCTTAAGGTCTGTCACAACTTGAAGATTGGGGTTAAAAAGATAATGGAGTGACTCCGTTTTTACCGAGATACTTTGGTCTCCAGTTTAGTGATGACTTCGATGAGGGCACTGCGTCCCCCTTTGACTTCGGTTATCGCGCGCTTGATGCTGGGGATGATACGATCTGGATGTTCAACTTTTTGGCCATGTACACCAAGTGTTTCTGCCATATCTGCATAGTCCCCCGTCATTGAACCGGTCCGATATTGTTTATTCGCGGTTGGAAATCCATTGATTGTCGATAGGGTTGAGTTGTTTAAAAGAATTGTGAGAAATGGGAGATCTTCCCGTATAGAGGTTTCAATATCCATTCCAACCATTCCAAATGCTCCATCACCCATGATATTGACGACTAATTTCTCTGGTTGCGCGAGTTTTGCACCCATCGCACAGCCTAACGTGAAGCCTAGAGTGGTAGTGTGACCGAAACCGATGTAGCCGCGAGGTGTGAGAACTTCATATGTCGTCGATAGATGATCGCGAGATTTTCCCGACTCCGGGGTCACAATCGAGTTCTCCCGATCGATGGTATGCATGAGATCCCAGATTACGCGCAATGGATTAATGGGCACTTCCTGTGATGTACAGAGATCGCTCCATTCTGACCACCAAGCTTCTTTCTTTTTGGAGATTGCGGTGAGAAGTGCAGAGTTTGGTGCTTGAACTGCACCCTGTTTGTGGATCTCTTGAATCAATTGTTGTAACACAAGTTTGGCGTCACCAAGGAGGGCGTGATGCACAGAATATCCTTTTCCAATATCAAACTCACAGTTAGTTAACTGAATGAGGGTTTTCCCTGGAGGAATGGGCGCTTGCATCCAGTGCCGTGATAACCCCGCGCCAAGAGCAAAGACGAGATCCGCTTTCGCGAGGAAATGTTTGGCAGCGGGTGTCTGAACATGGGCTGCGACGCCTAAGGATAAGGGATGGTTCTCAGGAAACGCGCTTTTTCCAGTCATTGTTGTGAGAACTGGGATTTGAAGTAGTTCACTTAGTTCTATTAACTCATCCCAAGCCTCTGCATAGAGGATTCCTTGGCCAGCATAGATCACTGGCGCGGAAGCCGCGGCGAGAGCACGTACTGTTATTTCCACATCGTGGGCAGCTGCTGCTGATTTCCAGCCTTTCACGGGAGTATAGTGTATGGTTGATGGAGCGTAATCTTCACGTGCAACATCGCCGGGGAGTTCGAGGACAACTGGTCCGGGTCGACCTGTTCGGAGGAGAGTAAATGCGCGTCGCATTAGGTCAGGAATCTGATCAGGAAAGAGGATCGTTTCTGACCATTTTGTAATATTCCGGTAACTGTCATAGGCATTATAAGATGGAAATGTGTGCAATAAACGTCGATTAGTCACTTCAGGCAGCACCAGGATAGGGGATGAGTCAGCCCATGCTTGAGCTACTCCAGCATAGGCATTTTGAATTCCTGCACCAGGCTGCATGGTACATACACCAATAGTTCGACCATTAGACACACGACTGAGTCCGTTCGCGATGTCTACGGCGACTCGCTCGGTTCGAGGCATAATGGTGCGAATGCCAACTTGAGCAGCGGCATCGGTGAGTTCAATATCAGGGTATAAAGTAATGCATTTCACGTCTTCAAGCTGGAGTATTCGAGCTTCAATCTCCGCTCCTTTCATCATCAATCACTATAGGAGAGATAGATGGCGTTCGACTTATAAGTTCACTACACGCGCTCGTGGATGGCTTTAAGATAGAGATACTAATATACTAAAAGAAAAGTGTTGATGAAGAGGACGGCAGACATGGATGTATATGAGGAAGGCACTGGAAAACTTCTTGGATGGCATGATCCCGACGATGCTCGACGCTGGGTTCAAGTCAATAAATCCCGAGATCTCATCGATAAGCGGATGAGTGCTTTCGACGCGGTGCATCGTTTTGTTCACAACGATGCATTAATTGTGTTTGGAGGTTTCGGTCATGTGCGTATCCCCTCGATCTTGATATATGAGATGATACGTCAACGTCTTCGTAACCTCTCTATGGCTGCGAAACCCGGATGCCATGACGCCGACTTGCTTATTAGCGCAGGTTGCGTCACGGAGGTGGAAGTGGGTTATTGTTTTGGCCAAGAACTCCGAGGTTTATCATCTGCTTCGAGGCGTGCTGTTGAAACGGGGAAGTGTCAAGTTGTTGCTGAAATAAGTAATGCCGCATTTCAATGGCGTTTTCTCGCGGCTATGATGGGAATTCCCTTCATACCGAGCCGGGTGCTCTTTGGCACTGATACGTTCACTCATAGTTCATGTAAAGTTGTTCAAGATCCGTACAGCGGAAAACGCGTCTGTTTAATTCCTGCATGCTATCCAGATGTGGCTATGATTCATGTCCATCGATGCGATCGCTTTGGGAATGCTCAGATTGATGGAAATCTGGTTGACGACTTCGAAATTGCCCGAGCGGCTCGACGATTAATCATAACAACTGAACAGATTGTTCCCGAATCGAGGATCCGTAAGGAGCCATGGAGGACCGTCATTCCGTTTTATCTGGTTGATGCGGTGGTCGAGGCACCGTGTGGATGTCACCCGTGCCAGATGCCGTTAGTTTATTTCTCGGATGAAGAGCATCTGAGTGAGTGGTTACTGTACTCTAAAACACCCGAAGGCACCACGACATATCTTGACAAATATGTATTTGCTGTGCAGAATTTTCACGAATATCTCCAATTGATAGGTGGTGCAATGAAGCTGCAGTACCTCCGCCAAGTAGAAGAACTTCAAGCTCCAATGCGAGCACCATGGATCGAGCAGAGGAAACGATGATGACAGCCGCTATCTCACATCCATATACGGCTACAGAGCTCTTAGCGTGTATTGCGGCGAGACTTCTCGAAGATAAAAAATCCGTTTTTGTCGGTACGGGATTGCCGATGATCGCGGCGATGTTAGCTCAGCGGACACATGCTCCTCAGCTACTCATGGTATTCGAAGGAGGAGGAATTGGAGCACAAATTCCAGTATTACCGATATCCGTTGGCGACTCCAGAACCTTTCATCGAGCGGTCATTGCATCAAGTATGCATGATGCAATGTCAATATCCCAAGCAGGATACTTAGATTATGGGTTCTTAGGCGCAGCTCAGATTGATCAGTATGGCAATATCAATACGACCACCATCGGCCCTCATGATCGTCCAATTGTACGTCTTCCCGGAAGTGGAGGAGGAAATGACGTCAGCTCGCTCTGTTGGCGGACGATTATCATTATGCGGCAGGAGCAACGACGATTTGTCAAACACCTCGATTTTCTGACAACACCAGGATACCTTTCAGGAGCAGGCGCTCGTGAACGGTCGGGACTGCCTGAGAATTGTGGTCCATACCGAGTTATAACACAACTCGGCGTCTATGGGTTTCAAGAAGCTACGAAACAGATGACTTTGATCCAACTTCATCCTGATGTGACGATCCAAGATATTCACGACCACTCCGCGTTTAAGATTCATATCGCTCCAGATCTCATTGAGAGTACTCCTCCATCACTCCGCGAACTTCAGATTTTACATGAGATTGATCCCGCGGGCATCGTCTTTCGGAAAACAATCTCATGAGAGCAGGTGCTCGAGGAGAGGTTATAATCTCGTATCTGACAGTGAAGGTTAATATATCGGAATGACTAGACTAAGAAATTAATCTTATGAGGTTAGAAAAAACATTGAAAGTATTATTTGGAGCGGGAAGATGGGCTCAAGCAATTGAACAGTCACCGATGCTCACTGAATTGA
>JAOZHK010000103.1 GCA_026014905.1 Candidatus Bathyarchaeota archaeon | reverse complement strand
CAAATTTTCCGCATGGTTTCGAGAATCTGACGCGCGCGGATTTAGCCGTTTTTATTGACACCGATGAGGGAGTCACCGGGATCTCACTAGGGAGTCCAACAACGCAGCCGTTTATTCATCAAATGGGAAGATTACTCCTTGGTCGCGATCCCCGGGGTGTTCGAGGGCTCTGGAAACGGATGGTTGACTCGGTATTTAAAAGTGGTAATGAAGGCGTATTCAATGATGCTATTTCGACGCTTGATGTAGCCTTATGGGATCTCAAAGCGAAAATCAATCATGAACCTTTGTGGAAAACCCTTGGGGCCTCTAGTCGACGAGTCCGCGCCTATGCAAGCGGCATCGATATGCCACTATCCGATACTGAGCTCCAAGCATTCTATGAACAAATGGCGCAATTAGGCATCTCAATAGGAAAACTCAAAGTCGGCTTAGATCCTGCCCGTGACACTCGTCGCCTTGGCATTATGCAAGACGCATTAAGGCAGTCAGGGAAATCACCCATCTTATGTATCGACTCGAATGAGTACTGGTCTCCAAAACAATCGATTCAATACATTACCGCGTTTGAAAAACAGTACAAGCTCTTCTGGTGCGAAGAACCCGCACGACGCTGGGATTACCGAGGATTACGGAAAGTTTCCCAAAGCATTACCGCAGCCGTTGCCACAGGCGAAAACCTCGCTGATGTGAGCGATTTCATGCCACTCATAGCCAACGATGCTGTCGACATCGTCCAAGTGGGCAGAAACACCTCCGGCATAACTGGCGCACTGCAAGTCGCGCATCTCGCATATGCCTTTGAGTTACCCGTCGCGATGATGAACTGTCCGGGGCACTTCATGGCCCATCTAGCGGCAGCACTCCCAAATCACATCGCCCTCGAAGTCGTGTTTACGACACCTGACCCCGCAAACATAGTGACTTCAGACACTTCCATTGAAGATGGTTATATCGTGTTAGGCGACGCGCCTGGACATGGGCTGAATATCAATAAAAACGAATTAGAAAAACACACAGTTGAAAAGCCGCAAACTCATAGCCTCAGTGCTGACCGTCATCGACGCGGGGCTGGCTTATATCATGTACCACCTCAAGAACCCTATGATCTCGATGAAGAATAATCCAGTACACATGTTACGCGCGCGCGTTGTGATTTAGGCTACGATGGATGGGGTACCGTGTAGATTTCAATGACGTAGTTATCTGGATCACAGAATGAGGCAGCGTAATATCCGGGTGTGAATTGAGGATGTTCTTCGGGAGAAAACAGTGGCGTGAAGCCCTGTTGCATCATCACTGTGGTTATTGTATTCACGGTTTCTTGGTTAGGAACCAGGATGGCGAGGTGTTCAGCAACCATTTCTTCTTCGCCACTTGGTGTATGGCGCGTGACACGAGGTGGATCAGACTCGGATAACCACACTTGAAAATTCTGGTTCGCATAGCCAATCGCATATTCGGTATCCATAATGATCTGGCAATTGAGCTGTTGGAGTAACACATCATAAAACTGCCTTGAAGTTTTCAGGTTTGAGACTTCAATGCCGAGATGACCAATCGTTCCTTGATCACTTTTTTTCGTTGTAATCATGTTTTCTTTTACCTCAGACACTTCATTGTTGAGAGTCTTTATTTATTTACTGTAATTCGTTGTTTTGACAATTCATTTAATGTGTTTTAGTATTAGACTGGTTGGATTTCAACTCTATATTCTGCATTCATAATGGAGTTATAGACAGGAAATCTTTGATAACGACATGGAAAAAGCAAAAGAACACGTCATCCTTGGAACCGTGTTATTGTTACTTAGCTTCTCAATCGTGTCTGTCTCCGCTTTTATCTATGAGCAAAATTCTCAAACCGTCTCGCAAACCATCGTTGACATCGCGACTCTTTCGCTGAATAACGCTGGTCTCAGCAATCTTGAAGAAGCTCAGACGCTTCTTTACACTCCGGCCAATGATACTGATTTAGACGAAATTATCTCGATCACCACAACTAAAGCCAATGTCTTCCTACACCTCGATAGTAACCTTGATACGCTAACGGATTACTCCACATATAACATTGTAGTCAAATTTTCGACAGTTGTAGGTTCAACGTATAGTGTTGGACAAACTGCATGTACACTGAGTCAAGGATCTCCTGATTGGAGTGCAATCGATCTCGACGCTGCTGGAACATGGGGCTTTGACTTTGAAATCACTACAACCGCCGGTACAGTTTCCGCAAATTCGACCAACACCGCTACCATCATTGTCTCCGCTGAAAGTACCTCCTGATCTCAACGCGACCACTCACCCTACTCTCACCGACTCTCAATAAGCTCCAGAAAAGGAAAGAGTAGCTATCTTCAAAGAATCTACATGGGCTGAAAAACAAGATGACTGAATCAAATCATGATGAGAAAAAAGATCCGAAAACTAGCAAAGTCGTTCTCAAATCCGTGAAAATAAAACGATCTAACCGTGTTATTCGCTCACGGCGACCTAAACCTGTCAGTAGCCATGATCAACATGATACAGTTGATACACCTTCACTTCATACACCGACAATAATATCTGAAGAGGTACCGAGTGCATCATCACCTCCAGAGATTGTGTCTATAGACTCCAATCAACCTGCAAATCCTACTCTCTGGAAAGGAGCGCTACAATCATCGCAGAGTAGTTTCAGTTTTTTCGACCGGATCTTTCAACCAAATATTCAATATAAGCTATTTCTACTCTTTCTTTCGATATGGGGAGCGTCCTTCATTATGTTTTATCTCTCGACGACCTTCGCCATCATTTTACCTGAACCATTTAATCTCGTGGTGCTAGGCTTTTTTTTGATATCAACTAGTCTCTCGGGAATCTATACCTTTCTGTTAGGACTTCAACATTTCAGAAACACACGTCAAACCTCAGATGACAGCTATTATTAAGCGATTTTAAGCTCGTGTTCACGAACAATATACACGTATTCCGCACGTTATGTTTAAATCAACCAGCCATTTGAGGTTTTGAAATCTGTATTTCACATTCATAACGAAAAAGTAGATTCAAACTATGAATCGTTAATGTAGGGAGATCATGTAGGGATTTTTATACCTTGTTTGGCGCTGTTCTTTTACATTTGGCTCAAATTGGCGGCTTTTCATTAGACTGTACCATTTTTCATCAGCTCCAGCGGAATCAGCAACCCGTAAGCTCAATTGACATAGGTGGAAGCAATCTGTTCCTAAAAGGTAGCCTCGTTAGGAGACAACATTGATGAAGCGTACGTTCATCGGTTTCCTATTCATCGCGCTAAGTCTGAGTCTCTCTTTTGTCTCAGCCTATGTGATCGAACAGCAAATGCAGAGTATCAGCCAAACCATCACAAATATTCCCTACTACTATGCGGATAACAACACGTCAAATGTGGATGCCGTGGATGACGTTGGTACCCATAGTAATTTCACGGCTCAACAAATGGGTCCTGGCGCCACCACCGATAACCTAACGGAGGCATTAGATACACATTGGCTAAGTGGATGGGCAAAACGTATCCGAATCACGATTGATGTTTCAGATGTCGGGGAACCTCTAACAAATTTTCCGATATTAGTGTATCTGAGTGCGAATTCTGGGCGATTGAATGACGATGTTTCGGCAATATTTGATGAGTTGCAAAGTGATGCGAACCGGAAGAAGATTGCGATAACGACAGCGGATGGGATCTCGGAATGCTATGTCGAGATCGAGCGATGGGATGATGGCCAGGAACAAGCCTGGCTCTGGGTGAATATACCGAGTATCAGTAACACGACTGATACTGACCTCTATCTCTACTATGATAGTTCTCAACCCGACAACACGGTCTATGTAGGAGATAAGGAAACAGTCCCTGCTCAAACAGTGTGGAATACAGATTTTGCGGGAGTTTGGCACCTCAATGAAGATCCTTCGGGTACTGCCCCACAGATGAATGATAGTACCTCAAACGCTCACAATGGAACATCATATGGGAGTATGACTTCAGGCAACCAGGTTATAGGGCGCAATGATGGTAGTCTCGATTTGGATGGCACGAACGATTACATTCAAACAACAAGCAATGAATTAGAAACCCTCGAGAATTTCACATTGTCTGTGTGGTTTAAAGTCGATTCAACCACCACTCCTCAACACATCATCTGGGAAGGCCCTTCATCTCAAAATGGCTGGGGGGACGGGAGCGGTAATCCCTTGAGTCATGAAATGCACTTGACAATTGGTAAATTCGATGCCAATGATACATTAAATTTCTTTTATGGATATGAGGAGTCTGGGGATGTATGGGTACCGGCGGTAGAAATTAATATGTCGTTCACCGACACGACGAATTGGAATCACGCTGTGGTCGTGATGACGGGCGCTGGGACGTCACCATCGGCAGAATTGTACCTCAATGGGGTATCGCAGGGAACTGATACAGGGACACAAACCAATAGAAGTGCGTGGGATACAAGCCTTCGTATTGGTCGGCCGGGATCTGATCAGCGCTATTTTAATGGAACTATCGATGAAGTTCGTATCTTAGGATCCATGCAAAGTGCAGAATGGGTTAGTGCCAATTATGAAAGCGAACGCGATGAATTACTGGATTATCATTCAGAGGAGATCCAAAGTTACCAGCTTGATCTGGAGGTGCAGTGGACGAGCGTTGATTACAGCGAAACTAACGAGGAGCTCTGTCTCTTTGTTGCGGATGGCACCTCTTCCTTGGATGCGACGGGTGGCTATCTCCGGATCGGGGATGGGTTGCCAGACTGGGGCTCGACGCAGGGCACGATCTCGTTCTGGGTCAAGATGGATGATGCAGTGCAGGGGCGTTTCTGGGGCCAGAGTGGCAATATGGAGACGCGGTGGTCTGGAGCCAATCTTGTGCTGGATTGGGGAGGTACAGCTTCCCTAACGAGTGCGACCAGTTTCAGTGCGGATCAATGGTACTTTGTCGCAATTGTCTGGAATGAGACTGCTGATGATTTACTGCTTTACGTGGGCGATGCAGTTACGTTGCCTACGTTGGATGCGAATAGCTTGAATGGCACTTGGACGAATGTGACTCCAACACCGACGGAGAATCGCTTCCTTAATGGCTTGGGTGGGGATCAGCCGGTTGATGGTCATGGGGATGATCTGCGGTACTGGAATATTTCTCGAACCCTCCAAGCTCTCCAAGGTGATTATAATACGTCTTTGACGGGCGTGGAGTCAGGATTACGCTCATATTTTCCGTTTGATGGGGATTTGGCAGATCATGGTCCCAATACTGATGATGGGGTTGCTGTGGGGAGTTCTTTGTTCTCGACGGATGTGTCGTTCTGGAATCTGTCATCGGAAGCTCTGCAGGTGGATGTGTGGACGGATAGTGCGTGGCAGAATGTGATCTCAAGCCTCACGTATGGGTGGAACAATGTGACCGTGACCTCGTACCTCATGTCGTCTCCATTCACGATTCGGTATCAAGCAAGTGTGGAGACCAATGATCTGGTTCAAGACCGTTGGTATGTTGATGTCGCGGTTCTACATGTTTGGACATAACTATGCGCGCGCGTTGTGATGCGAAGATCGCGATAGTATTCGCTAGCTAGTGTAACTAGTAGAGTGGTAAGATGCCGAGAATGAGGCCGATCTGGAGCACGCTGAACGTAGGCATCGCGTTCTTAATGAAGTGACGCTCCACAAAGTCGGGGTTCTGCCACCGATTCAACATCCGGTACGCCAACACACCAAACATCGCTAAGGAACACGTCGCCAGTATTGGGTAAATGACGTTGAAACCAATCCACGCGTAGCTCATCAAGGTCAGCACAAGGGTGACAACCGTTGTCGCTAACCCCAGCATAATCGTGCGGCGGGGACCCAACACCACGGGAAAGGTGTTCCGCCCCATCTTGCGATCCCCTTCGATGTCGCGTAAATCCACGAGCGGTGTAAGTCCCACATTTAAGGTGAAAAACAAGAGCGCTCCATACATCACCGGTCGCGACAGCACGTCAACCGCTGCACCCCCAGCCAGGCCCGCAATCAGTCCACCTAACCCAATGGTGAGTTGTTTCAAAAAGAAGCGTTTCTTGAGCTGAATCGGTGGTGCCGAATAGACATACCCTAACGCAAGAAAAAGCACGAGGTATATGACAAATACATCATTAATCATCGCACTGATGCCGAGACTTATGATGCCCAATAACACGACGAGACTCATCGCGATCGAGAGCTAGCTAGCATCAATGGCCTATATTCTTTCACTGGTTCCTAACCAGATGCGAGGAGCCGCCATTGGGATCCGACAAATCGCGAATCGCCTTGGCTTCACAATAGGTCCATTTCTTGGGGGCTTACTCTGGCAATATTCCAACCCAATCCTAACGTTTCTCCTAGCTAGCGGTATTTCCACAATAGCTGCACTAGCAATCGTTCCTATATCAAAGCCCACAGATAATGAACATTAATGTTGATTATTCAGCCTAGTTAAATATTCAATCTCAGCCAGTTAACAGGGTAGCGCGCGAGAATAGCTAGCTAGTTTTATACTATGAGCGAATTAATGATCGAGGAGCTTTTAGAAATTACAGTGCTAATTGTTTTCATTCTCGAATTATATGCTTTGAATAGACATTCGAAAATCGATCACCGCATAGAGCTGGCTAGCGGCTTGCTAGCTTCGTTGTGAAGTATGATACTGTCTTTTCTTAATGAGTTTCCCCGGCAAAATAAGGAATGCCGTAAATGAACCGAGTATCGAGATACCAAGTTGTAAAGGAGAGAGAGGTACTACTTTAAAGATGGTGTTCAGCATTGGAGTATAGAGGATCGCGAACTGAGTTAAAAATGAAATCACGACGGTAACAAAAAGCAGCTTGTTTTCTGTCCAGCCCTTCCACCCGAGTTCAAAGATGTGACGAGTCTCTGAGCGACATTGATACGCAAGAAAGATCTCGAAAAACACAATAGAGGTAAAAGCCACAGTACGTGCCTGCACAGCATCGCCCGTCGATAGATACGTCCACAAGAAAGGAATAAAATCGGAGATAAAATCAAGAGCTGCAGCGTATAATATAAATCGCCAAAATCTCGAGAGCAACCCTTCGCGCGGATCACGTGGCGGATACCGCATCAGATCGGGATCAGGCGGATCAAGACTGAGGGCAACAGCCGGTAAGCCATCAGTGACCAAATTAATCCATAAGACATGAATGGGAAGGAACGGAAGAGGCAACCCCAACAAAGTGACGAGCGTGATCTCAAGGAACTCATCAAAGTTAGCGGTCAACATGAGACGAACGTACTTGGCGACATTATCATAAATGTGACGCCCCCCCTGTACCGCTCGCACAATTGTCGCGAAGTTATCATCTTCTAAAATCATTTCTGACGCCTCGCGGGTGACGTCGGTCCCCTTAATGCCCATCGCAATGCCGATGTCCGCAGCTTTTAACGCGGGCGCGTCATTGACACCATCCCCCGTCATCGCGACGATGTGACCATTTCGCTTAAGGGATTGTGCGATCCGCATTTTATGTTCGGGGGAAACCCGCGCAAAAACCTTCGCAGTCTGAACCACTTCGTCGAGGGCGCTATCGCTCATCGCTTGTAAGTCGTCTCCAGTGAAGACTGTGTCTAGAGCCTCGTCATCGAGAATGCCAATCTGTTGGGCAATTGCGAAGGCGGTACGTTTGTGATCCCCTGTGACCATCACCGTTCGGATCCCCGCATCTCGACAGATCTGAATCGCGTGAGGCACTTCCTCCCGCGGAGGATCACGCATAGCCACAAGACCGATGAAGGTGAGGCCGTCTTCAATTTCATCTATCGTGAAATCGGTCGTTGATGGGAGCGATCTACAAGATAATGCTAAGACTCGAAGAGCGTTTCCAGCGAAGTTCATTGTTGTCTCTAAGATCTGGTTTCGATCAGCATGAGTAAGAGGTTGAATCTGACCTGCGTTGGAAAGGGAGACGCAGCGTTGAAGGATGACCTCCGGGGCGCCTTTAACATACGCTACTGTTTCGCCAAGGGACGTTTCGTGAATCGTGGTCATCATTTTCCTTGCGGACTCAAAGGGAATCTCGTTTATCCGAGGATATGCGATCCGTTGCTCATTCTGATCAATGCCTGCCTTCGCTGCTAATACAATGAGGGCGCCTTCAGTTGGGTCACCCAGGATGGACCATCCTTCACTACTGTCTTGGAGGCGCGCGTTATTACAGAGTGTACCGATACGAAGCAACTGTTTGAGGTCGCTATCCTTCTCAAGCGTGATATGATGGGCACCTTTTATGAATTCACCACGGGGTATATATCCCGCGCCAGTAACTTGAATTTGCTCTGTATAGGTATAGATCTGGCTTACGGTCATCTCATTCTTCGTTAAAGTTCCTGTTTTATCCGAGCAGATCACGGTGGTACTTCCAAGGGTTTCGACAGACGCTAGTTTCCTTACGATAGCTTTCTGACGTGCCATCCTTGAGACTCCTAATGCGAGGGTAATCGTGAGGACCGCGGGAAGACCTTCCGGAATAGCTGAAACCGCTAAGCTTACGCCCATCATGAACATCGTCTCCAGCTCTGTCATATGGACAAAGACACCGATGAGAAAGACGAAAATAGTGAGGATCAGAGAAATTAACCCGAGTTGACGACCCATCTGCTCCATCTTTTTCTTCAGTGGCGGTTCCTCAGCTTTCACAGATATCACCATACCCGCTATTTTCCCAAACTGAGTGTGCATACCCGTCACGACCACTACCGCCACCGCGCGACCATTGGTCACAGTGGTACCCATGAAGACCATGTTTCTTTGATCGCCGATACCCACATCAGCAGGTAAAATGCTTACGTTCTTAGTGACAGCCGTCGATTCTCCGGTAAGCGAAGCCTCATCAATCTGAAGATTCGCTGCCTGAATAAGACGAGCATCAGCGGGTACCCGACTGCCTGCTTCGAGATGGATCACGTCTCCTGGCACGAGTTCTTTAGAAGCAATCGATTCTTCACGACCATCCCGTATGACTATCACATGGGGTGCCACCATTTTCTGAAGGGCCTCTACAGCGCGCTCAGCCCGGTACTCTTGCACAAAACCTAGGAGCGCATTCATAACAACGATAATGAGGATGACATACATGTCCGTGAGGGGTTCGTCCTTCCTCATACTAATAAACGCGGATACAATAGCAGAAAAGATCAAAATAATGACAAGAATACTCTTGAATTGCCCAACAAATAATGTCAACGCGGTAGCTGTTGGCGCTTTTTGAAGCTCGTTAGGACCGTATTGTTTGAGACGACGATGGGCTTCGTCACTGGTTAATCCTTGAGAAGTAGTCTCTAAACACTCGAGCACTGAATTACTGTCAACGCTATACCAATCACGACTTTCCATACTAATAATCCTCTAACTGGCAGCTTCGTTAATTCAAGCACGTTATAGGTAAATGTTCATAATACGATTTCTTCATACTAAATAAAGTTACAATTCTGTATTTGCGAATTACTGGAACCGAATGAGAGAATATCAATAGCTAGCTAGCACAACGAGATTTAACGTTGGAGGATGATGAAACGCGCGCGCG
>JAOZHK010000094.1 GCA_026014905.1 Candidatus Bathyarchaeota archaeon | reverse complement strand
TAAATTTTTCATAGTGATTCTTAACATTATGTTAATCTTTCCAACAGTAATAAAGCGTAAAGCGTAGGATGCAGGAAACGCCTGGGGAAGATTTATCTAATGGATGGTTAAACAACAAACGTTAACAAAATGTTAAAAATTCAGGAGCTGGATAAAAAAATTCTCCTTCAATTATTGAAGGATGGACGGCAAACATTTCTGAATATTGCCACACAAATAGGTGCTTCACGGCAGACCGTCGCAAAGAAAATTAAACAATATCTCAATTCCGGCGTGATCACCAAATTCACCCCTCAACTGGATCCAGGACAATTAGGGTTAACGATCCAAGCATATATTCTGGTCCGAGAAGACCCTCAAACAAATTTCCGCACACGGAACGATGATACCTTCACGCGAATGCCTCAAGTCGCGAAGTTTAATCGCATCTTTGGGAGTTATTCCAGCATCCTTGAAGTCATGGTCAAGGATAAAAATGAATTGACAGAGATCGTTAAAAAAATTCATGCATTACCTGGGATCAGAGAGACTGAAACGTTCATTGTGTATAATACGATAAAAGACGATCATTCAGACCCCTTCCGACACATTTTAACTTAGTTTCGCACGCGCAAAGACAGCTACACTGATTTGAATTATTAGTTGAAAGGGTAAGATCGCGTTTAAGCGCTAGTTGACTGTCTATCCGCTACGCTACACTCATATAAATGGTGAAAAAGGGGAATTGATGGCTGCGTGTATATGGGAATATGGGGTTATTTGAATAACGCCATATTGGGGTAGATTTCAATGCCGTATTGATCGATGGTATAGGGAACCACGTTGTTGTTGACTCGTGTGCCCCGCATCTTTTCGACTTGTAGTGCTCTCGTCGTTGAACCACCTGAAAATAATGCCTGCATCATGATTACACCATGTACTAGATATTCTTCATCGAGCACGTTGCGTTCGAGGCCAAATTGTCGTAATTCGGTGGTAATCAATGTAGTGATGCCGATATCCGATAGGGATTCAATTAGGTCAACCGTTGCGGTTCGCCGCTCAATGGGGTCAGGGAAGCGATAGAACAGCGCGGCGAGGGTATCTAACGCGACGCGTTTTGCGCCAATTTGTTGAATTTTGGCTTGCATCTCTTCAACGAGTTTGTCGATTGAGAGTTGGTTTCCACGGAGACTGTTCGCTTCATCTTTGTAGAGCTTCGCTTTTAGTTGGGCGACGCGTGACATGCGGGTCGCATCGATAAATGCGAATTGTCCGTCCTCTTCGGCGGCTTGAAAATCCCAGCCGAAATTCAGCATTTCCTCGTAATAGTGGGATTTGGTTTCATCGAGGCTAATGAACACTCCGTTTTCATTGTGTTCTTGGATGCCGTTGTATAAGAATTGGGATGCGAGCAACGTTTTTCCAGCGCCTGGACCCCCAACGATGAGGATCACACGGCCTTCAGGGAGTCCTCCGCCGACTAGTTCATCCAATCCTGGTATGCCGGTCTTAACTTTTTTTGGCAAGTCATCTCATCCTAGTAATCGATTTTGTAACTATGTTCATGGGTTGCTAAATAAACATTTCTTTCCATGGAGAAAAAAAGCGGAAAAATAGTGCGGCTCGCTAGCCTCGATTTAATAAAGTCGGGGCAGGAGCATTAATTCATCGCCTGCAGTTTCGACATCATAGCCATTCGTTTCGATGACGTCAAGGATCGCATCATTATCTGATCTGAGTTTTGCATAGATGACATCGAGTTCCTGATCTTTACAGATTGCCAGGATGTTCGATAGCAGTTTTGTGTCTAAGCTTTGTCCACGCCATGGGTCAGCAACGATCAATGCGAGTTCTCCTGTCTTTCCAGTTCCATCTACCAATATGCGGGCGTATCCAGCAATCTGTCGTTGACCCTCCACTTCGAGTTCCGCCACTAGACCGAGTTCACGGTCATAATCGATATTGCAGTAGCCAACGATCGCTTCGCGGGACGAGGTTTCAGGCGTAGCAAAGAAGTGGTTCTCCTTGGTGTCTTCAGAGCTGTTTTGGAACATCGCTAACAAATTCGTGTCATCGCTTGGTTTAATTGCGCGAATGAGTGCATCCTGGTTATTGCGGAGACGGAGGAAATCATCATAACGGGTTGGATAGGGATTAATGACGAGTTGTGCTTTTGGTGGAGTGGGGGCGAGCACTGCGCCGGAATCGATCACGATCCGGGCATCCAAGGCATACGCGTTCTGGTCATTGATAAAGAGCGGGTTAATGTCAACTTCTGTGATTTGTGGGAAGTCAACGAGCATCTGTGAGAATCGGAGTAGAATATCGGTTAATAGTGTAAAGTTGGCTGGTGGTTTATTGCTGCGTCCTTGTAGCATGTTGTAGACTTTGGTGGCTTCGATAATTTGGCGGGCTAATGTTTCGTTGAGCGGTGGCAGTCCAACCGAGATGTCTTGGTAGAATTCAACATCGACCCCACCCATTCCAAATAAGATAACTGGCCCAAAAGCGGGGTGCACTTGGGCACCTAAAAAGAGTTCATAGCCCTCTTCGGTGATCATCTGTTGTACACTGACCCCCTCGACCGTGGCCTTGGGATCATACGCTTGGGCGTTTGCCATGATTGTCGTAAAAGCGTCAATGAGCGCGGTTTGATCTTGAATGTTGAGGACAACCCCTCCTGCGTCGGTTTTCAACGTAATCTGAGGTGACACCACCTTGAGAACCACCGGATATCCTATCCGCGACGCCAGTGCGATGGCTTCGTCTTGCGTTCGGGCGATCTGAGCAGTAACGGCTGGGATCTTGCAGTGAACCAAGACCGTTTTTGCTTCAGTTTCCGTCAATATATTGCGGTTTTCAAGAGCCGTGTTTTTGAAAAGCGTCATCAGGGGAAGTCGGGGAGATTGCAGGTCAGATGAAACTTCAGGGGTCTCGACCAGTTGATCAAGATTCTGTTGATACTTGCCAAGATATAGAAAGGCTTTCACCGCCTGCTCAGGCGTCGTGAAGGCGGCTATCTGATTTTCAGCGAGGAGTTGACGAGCTTTCTCCGCGGAGTCAGAACCGAGTAACGCGGCAAGTATGGGTTTACCACTCTCTGACTGCTGATTGAGAGTGATAATACTCTGCGCAATCTCGATGGGGATTCCCGTCACTTGACCTGTGTAAATGACAAGGACACCATCAATGTTCTCGTCGGCAAGACAGGCGTCTATCACGTGTTGGTAACGCTTGGCATCCGCATCGCC
>JAOZHK010000060.1 GCA_026014905.1 Candidatus Bathyarchaeota archaeon | reverse complement strand
TCCTGACTGACTTCCAAGAACCAGTTTGATAAGGGCTTTCTGATCGATCTCCGCTCGCGCGCGCCAATCCAAATAAAGAACGTCTTCAGCTTGATTGATATATCCTTGCCGAATAAACCGGTTAAGGCTCCGTTCGATTCGGGTTTTCGGAAATTTTTCGTTGAGAATTTGCTCAAGCTCGCGTCGGGACGCTTTCCCTTGTTGAGAGATAATATATGCTACCGTTACAACGAGGACTGCGACATTGTCAACTCGCCACCCAGACATCACAAGTTCGGACGGGGCTAAAGGACCTTTAATTGTTGCATAATATCTGGCACGGTCTTTCTGTTCACTGGTTGGAGTTTCCGGATTCACTTCTCCTTCATACACAGTCTGAACTTGTAACCCTAACGAATCAAGCTGCTGATCAAGGAGATCAAGAACCTGTGGAAAGTTTTTCCCTAAATACTTTTTGAGTTCCCACCCTTTTGCCCCAGGTTGCCGATGTCTTCTGTAAAGAAGTAGGTGGGCGGCGCGCTTTACTCTTCGAGCATATGATGCCCTATTTTCACTCATTTAACGGTTTTCCCCCATTTGTTTCCACTGAGAATAATCTATAGAAATCGGGATCGAAATCATTTGTTCCTTGACTGAGACTTCTTTAGGTTCATTGCATGGAATCAGGAACGAGACTTCGTTAATACGATCGATCTCCATCGTTGCAAAGCCATAGGTTAATAAGAAACTCGTCAGATATGCACGAAACACTGTTTCATCATAAGATGGCGCATAAATAAAGTCCCAATAAAGCACTTGACCATTATCAGTTTCGGCAGCCTGAACTTTTAATTCTTTCCAAAGCTTGTGCATGAGCTCATTGAATCCTTCCTCACTCATCATCCGTGAGTTGATAAGCTCTTCAAGACTTGTCAGTCCCAGATTATCGGTTGGTTCAGGTAATTTCAGATATCTTTCGTCGAGAGGTAACAAATGATTCCAGTATTCGATAGCTTCAGAGATTCTTCGTGAAGTAAGACGATCCATTTCAATAATTGGGTGCCAAGCTTTACGGAAAATATCTGCGAGTACAGACGCGTCCACCATCTTGATTTTCAATTCAATAAGTAACGGGTCAACAAAAAGGGTGGATGTTCGGTGTTTGATCCAGTTTCCTTGGAGCTGAACAATAGAGGAGATCTTATTTAAGGCCTCAGCGTCCAACGCAAAATCTTCGAGTACTTGCCACTTTGGTAGGTATTTTCTGAGGAGCCCTAGGACGTCTTGCACTTCGACTTCAAATGGATTGCTACCTTTTTGCTCAATGAGAAGACAGAGACTGATGATGCGTAATAGGCGCTCGCGATCTAGTTGTTTTTGCGATATTTAAGGCACCGCCTTGATTTCAGATGTACCTTCAATGTTCTGCACGGTTATCACATGTACATCTCCCTGAATCGCCGAAAGTTGACTAGGTGTAATGGTGAGATATTGTATTTCTTTATTTCCTTGAAGTTGTTTATATAGCATCTCTGATATAATTTCTCGGTTTCGAGGATCCATGTGAATATCAAATTCATCAACGGCTCGGAATGGGGATTTCACGTACTGCTGTAAAGCAAGAAGAAACGCCATAGTCGCGGTGCTGCGTTCGCCGCCTGACTGAGTGTATGCATCCAGCATCGTAGGTTCGGCTCCTTTGAAGCCAACAGTTAATTCAAGTCCTGCAGCGTCGAGATCATCTGCGTAGATTAGCCGAACGTTTCCAGTAGCATTAATATTTGCGAGGAATTGTTGATACATGCTATTAACGTCATTGAGGAGATCGCGTATTTTTCGTCGCCAAATACGCTGTCTTTCGTTAACATCTTTCAGTGCTTTTTCTCGGTTTTCCGATACTTGAAGAATGCGGGCACGTAAATCACTAAAGAGAGTAAGATAGCTTTGATACATTTGTTCGACGTCTTTTGACAAGACCCCCATTGACGCGAGTTTGATATTCACTATTTTCAAATCATCAGTGACTTCTTGGGGACTCCGACTTCGAGGCACATTCACAACAGAATCATCAAGAAAAGATTGTAGTTTCTTTAAGTCTGAAGTTGCTTTTGCTAATTCATCTGCGATAATCTTTAATTCTGTTTGTGTTCTGTCTTGTTGAAATTGTATTACTGCGGATTCTACCCGTTCGTCAATATATGTCTCAATATTTTGTTGAATAGAATCATCAAAATGTTTTAGTTGGGATAGCAAGTCGCTGATATTTTCATCTGACAACGAAAAATTTTGTTTTGTTTGTTTTATTCGAGTTTTTAACTGATCCACGTATATCGTGAATAACTCGAGAGACTCGAGTTCGTTATTCTTTTCCTGAACATCGAGCAAAGCATCATGAGTCGATTCTAAAACTTGAATTGAACTATCCCAGGCAGCCTTGGTTTTTTCGACATCGATTAGAGAATAGAAGGCTTGCTGATGATCATATCTCAGCTTAGTTAATTGTGTGTTCAAGGCAACAATTTTCTTGTGCGTGTCATTGAAAGCTTGAACCAGTTTTCCGTATTCACCCTCAAGTAACTCAGCCTTTTTTTGCCAAGTAGCAACATGGTTTTGTTGACGGACAATCTGTGCGACAAGAAGTTCTCTTTGGAGAAATTTTTTTTGATCAAATAGATCTTGTCTTTCTTGAAATTTCTCGTATTCTTGTTTCCAGTAAGAGAGTGTTTGTTCTGCGTTTTCATAAAGAGTGGATATGGAGGCTTCTTCACTAAGAACTTGAGAGAGCTTCTCTTTGGATTCGAGAATGTTGAGTCGATACTTGCCCAAACCCACGGCTTCTTCTACCATATCCAATCGTTGCTTTGAAGTGGTTATCCCAAATTCTTCCATCATTCGTTGATGCATTATGATAAGCATATTATCTGGATTAATGCCAAACTCGTTTAAGATGGTGGTTACTTCACGTTTACTCACGGTTTGAAAATTCACTTGGAACCAGTATGTACCATCTTTCTTGAGGAATCGAGAGATTCTGAAAAAATCGGTTGAGATTCGTGGAATTGGTCGTTTCCCGTGTATTGCTGTGTTATCGAAGACGAGGGAGACTCGTGCAGTATCATGACCCCACCGAATAAGGTCACTTAATTTTCGTGAGCGTTCTGTATATGCTTGGCCAAGGGCGACTGAGATTGCTAATAGGATGGAAGACTTTCCAGCGCCATTGGGGCCACAGATTATGTTTAAGCTGGGGCGCAATGGAATTCGAGCATATTCGTAAGACATGAAGTTTTCCAGGATAATTTCTGTTATGAGCATGCTACTCTACTCCTGGAGTGGAGGGTTTTTTTGGATATTGTGGAGTGCTAAGTATCATTAAGTATTGAGAGTTTCCCACTTCGTTTATTAACGTTTAATTGATCGATACCTCGAAAGCGACTGACGTAGCCATTTTCAACGTGAACTTCGTTGCCAACGGATATGATATCAATTTGTTCATTCCAAAGAATTAAATTGATAGATCCTGAATCATCTGAAATCTTCGCATAGGAGACTCGATGGACATTATATCCGTATCGCGAATAGACTTCTCGAGTTTCGGCTTTTTCGATAATTGTGCCTTTCACATCAATGTTTTTCATACCGACTTTCAATTCCCCAATTTTCAAATCTCAACCACGTCCTCATCAGAACATCTAAGTATTCTGAAGTCGCAGAATTTAGTAGCCATCCTTACTAACAGGGTTCCATATTAATCTTTACAATATGAAAGGGGATTGCGAATTGGTGATTAGGACAGTACGCGCGTCCGGATTACTGTTTCATGATTTTCTCAAAGACAATCTGGGCAGCTTGAAATCCTAAAGAGTTTGATGAAGGAGGTAGTACTTTCCCAAGGACGTCACTTTTCCGAATGTTTTGATCATAAGGGATTATATGAAGAAGCGGTAAGTGGTTGGTTTCACAATAACTTCGAATCATATCAGCCTCAAAAGTATCGAGTACTCGATTTCCCACGATGAACCCTTGCTGAACATTTAGTTCTTTTGAAAGAGTAAGAATGTTTTTCGCGGTTTCCAATGCTTTCAGA
>JAOZHK010000048.1 GCA_026014905.1 Candidatus Bathyarchaeota archaeon | reverse complement strand
TCACCCTGCTTAAGCGAAGAAGCAAACATAAATTGAAGATATCTCCTATCCTTCTTCAGTTTACACGCGCGCTATTATCAAATTCTAAATGACATGCGCGTATTTGAGGAAGGAAAAATGAGTGAAAATAAGAAAGTGTATTGGCATGAACACACACATCAAGAGTTGCAAGAACTCATCCCCCAGTTGAAAGTTGCAGTAATCCCTACGGGATCCACTGAAATTCATGGTCCTCATCTTGGAGTGGGGAACGATATCTTGAGTTGTATGCGAGTTGCTGAAGAAGTCGCGGTAAAAATGTATCCGCGAGCAGTAGTCGTAAATGTCTTATGGGTTGGTGTTGCCCCACATAATATGACTGCAGCTTTTCCTGGAACAATTTCACTCAGCGCAACCACCTACATGCGGGTTTTACGTGAAGTGGTTGAAAGCCTTGTCAAACATGGGATACGTAAAATCACTTTGATCAATGGTCATGGTGGAAATGAAGCTCCTAATATCACCGCTTGTCGTGAGATCCGCGAAACTATTTATTATCAGTATGGTGTTGATGTTGAAATCGGTACGTTATCATATTGGGACGTAATTCCTGGGAAAGTCTGGGATCAGGTGTTAGAACAGGAACCACAACGAAAAATTGGTCATGGGGGTGAAGCTGAAACCAGTATCCTTCTTGCAGTAGCACCTCGCGCGGTTCGACTTGACTTAGTGCGATCTCCAGATTCACGACCTCGCCCTACACCGCCCTTCTTTCGTGCGTGGTATCAAGACGAATATAGCCCTGATGGTCACACCGATGATGCAAGAGCTGCCCATATTGATAAAGGACGAAAACTTCTCAAAGCCGCCGTAACTGGAACGGTCGCGGCGCTAGAAGATTTCATCACGTATCGACCCGTGGGGACCCGAAACCATCCGGGAAGACATTTATTCCCACGTCCTGACAGCTAGATGGCAATTCATTAAGAGAGGCTATGCGCGCGATTCTTTTTGTATTGTGAGATCTTTCAATGTTTTTACAAAATCTTCGTTGCGTGGAGGACAACCAGGTACATAGCATCCTTTCAGTTGATTAAAATATGTAGGGGCTGCACAGTGCCCACAGAGTACCACATTCCCCTGCGATGGCTGAGAAGATACTTGACTATTCGTTGCATTAGGCCCCATCACTATTGTGATTGTAGAAGGCAACCCTGTTTTATCATATCGATAAGCTTGGCTCGCCAATTTGAGACACCCCGTGCACGCCCCATAATCTAGTATATGAGTATGCTGCATTCTCGCATTCGCAAAATCCACAGCTGATGCCCCATCCTGATGATAGGCGTCAGTAATCGGGATGCCGAGAATCTCGATGTGCTCCATATTATTAGTACCTAAGCCTTTACCCGCAGCCCATTGCAGATACCTGATGAGTGCAGGATTAATACCTAGGATTTGAGCCCCGACTGTATCGATTGCAACCGGATCAAAACCAGCTAAGGTGACATTGAGAGGAAATGTTTCGTGAAAATCCTCAAGAGGGCGTGGTCCGATATGGAACGTTGATTGCGAGCCATCAATCACGATAAGATCCGCTGGTTTGGCGCGATACAAATCCACAATCGCTTCCTCTATTTTATCTAACTGATGGTAGCGTGCCTTATCGCCATGGCCGGGTCTGCCAGAGATTAAACCATACATATTTTTTAGGGATAAGGTGATGCCAGCTTGAACATGGGTTTTGAGTGTTGGCACGTTAATAAAGACATCAGCGTCCAAGAGGGGTTTGGATAATCGGACATGCTTGAAGAGTACAGGATCTTTCACTGCAATCTCGACAAATGCTTGTTGGCTCAAATCCAAAAAGCAAGCTCCCATGGTCTTTGCAAAGCGCTCATATGCCCTAATAGTTGGCGTTTTTTTACGCCAAGTAGGAGTTTCCCCGATTATGACTTTGGCTGCGCCTACGCGAAATGCTTCACTGATTAGCGGTTCTAAGACTTCGAGATTAACCACCTCTCCCGTCTCAAAAGGGGCTCCATCAACAAGATTAGGCTTGATAAATACTACGTCGTTAGAAGAGACAATTGAATCCATGCCACCAATGAGGGATAATGCGTTCAAAGTGCGTTGACGAATATCGATGCCTTTCGTAATCGCTACAGGCGTCCTAGCGTGTGGTGTTTTCACCATCTTATCTCCTTTGATGACAATTCAGACTCGAAGTAAGTATACTCACCACTGTTAAGCGATATATCTGTTTCGTGGTGTGAAGAGAGTCCTCAATTACACTTACACCAGGGCTACGCGCGAAACTTGCGTCTGGGTCACTCTCTGTGTAGTAACCATGAGACTGCATTATGCTGGAGTTTCACATATTCTGGATTCCAAAGCGCGGGAATTGTGTGGCCTGGGGCGAAAAAACAGATTCGTCCTTGCCCATAGTCATAAGCCCAGCCAGCTTCACACGAGGAGCCTTGATTACCTATTGTTCCGGAATATGAAAGACCCTCCAAGTTTTCGCTCATTAACAGGACATGTTCGGGATCTTTCTCGTATTGAACATAGTGCTGTTCATCAGTAACGATGAAATCGTGAATACCTTTAGTTATAGGATGATTTGAGTTAATGATGTGAACTTTAAAAGGGCGCGTTGGAGGATGACCTGTATAGATTGCACCTTCGACATCGCGAAAATCATTATTGCTTAAGGAAATATGACTACTATTGTGGAAGAATAATGCTGCGTTTCCAGACTCAACAAATGCTTTCACAGCTTGCCCTTGCGTTGGAGTCATCCACATTTTAGGTGTAACATCATGAGGGATTATCGGAGGATCACTTATCATAGTCTGACGTGTATCGGGAGAATACCCAGGATATGCACCGCGATCGCCATACCCATCCGGCCATATCATTCCATCCCTAAAAATGATAAGTAATGAATATTCCGTCAAGATATTAGCTGAGAGTCGCGACACATCATCTGTGAAATCGATGGATAACCCCATATCTCGAACAAGCGTTCGAGATAAGGCGGTCCGAATATAATCAGAGTTGTGATACCGGTCACCAATTATAGCGAGCGCTTGAGGTGCTCCTCGTTTTGAATTGCGAATAACTCGTATTTCAGACCCTCTCCTGAATACACATGAATTGTTGTAACATTTATTCAGTGGTAGCATGATTGTAGGCGGTAATGAGATCCTCAAGAAAGCGCTTCGGATTATGCAGATATGCGGGGTGACCGGCTCGTTCATAAACGAGTAAATTTGCGCTTGGGAGTTGACGTGCGAGGTTCTTCATTTCCTGAAATGAGACGATCGTATCTGTTGACCCGTAAATGATTGAGACATTGGATAAATTAGGATAGTTTTGAGTCAGAATTGACTCCGTACTGTGAACTGGAGCGATTAACAGTAAGCCTTTCACTGGATGCTGGATGGCATAATGGAGTGCCATATATCCTCCTAGACTCGCGCCAATGAGGAAAACCTCTTCATCGCCGAAAAATGCAGAAAGGGCTTGTTGGAGAACCTCTACATTAGTATGAGGAACCCGTGTTTTAGGACGACATTGACTCTTTGCGCCATACGGTAAGTCTAGCGCTAAAAACGGTATCCGCTGCTCCTTGAGAAAGGAGAGAACTCCGATTTCTTTCCAGACATCGCTTGTGAAAGAATAACCATGAAGAAACACGAGGGGAACGCCGGGTTTGGTCGAGACCAAAGCGCGACACGTGTGATTATCTACCGTTATGGTCTTCTCCATCCCAATATTCACCTTTTGCCTACTCACATAAAACGCGCAGGTTTATAATTGTTATCTCCAAGGATGGGAGTCATCAATTGAGTTACGGATTTAATGCATTATCCCAGTACGGGTGAGCATGTCCCCCAGAAAACCCGAGAGGTACCCCATCTGCGCGCCAGCATGCACCACCATGAAGATATCCTGTGTTTTGGTTAATAATAATTCCATTCATGCCACCTGCAATACGGGGCACTCGTAGGATTTCATGTCCTCGTTCACGAAGTCCGTCATAAGTGGCAGTTGGAAATCCGGGTTCCATGTTCAGTTTCGCACCTGGCGTGTTCTCTATACCCATCGTCCAAATACGTGGTGCTTCAACAGCTTCTTGAATAGTCATATCGAAATCAATCACATTAATGATGCCTTGGCAAACTGCAGCAAAGATCCGTGTGCCACCGGGAGTACCTAAACACAGAAATGGCGAGCCATCTTGAAGGACGATACATGGCGCGTTCGAACTCAAAATGCGTTTATTTCCCGATATCGAATTAGCCTGTCCTGGACGAGGATCAAACAGTGCCATATAGTTATTGAGAAGCATTCCTGTTCCAGGAGTCGTAACTCGAGATCCGAACAATTGATTCAAACTCTGGGTAGCAGACACAATATTTCGGTCTGCATCAACAACACACATGTGCGTCGTATTCTGAGTGTTGCTTTCATAGAGAAATGGATCCCCTGGATGAAAAGTTTGGGCTTGTCCGGGATTTAACTGCTTGATGCGCGTTAAGGCATAATGTTTATTGATCAACCCCTTCGCAGGAACATGGACAAGGGCAGGATCACCCATATATTGTTGGCGATCGGCAAAAGCTATTTTTAGAATCTCAGTGAGGAGATGCAGGTGTTGAGGGCTACCAAAACCGAGTGAAGAGAGATCAAACGATTCCAGCATATTTAACATCTGAATGAGATGAGTGCCTCCACTACTTACTGGAGCTATGGAAAAAATTTCATAGCGATCTCGATAAATACCTCGCACAGGCGCTCGATATAATATACGGTATCGATCGAGGTCATTCATTGTCATGATGCCTCCCTGTTCTTGAATATCATCGATGACTGCTCGAGCAAGGTCTCCGTGATAAAGAACATCACTTCCTTTCTCAGCAATGGTCTCCAGTGTCGTAGCATAATCTCTGCGTTTAATGAGTTGCCCTGGCTTCGGCGGCCTTCCTTCAGGTAAAAACACAGCGGCCGAAGCCGGATAACGAGCAAGGTCAGATTGACAACTGGTGATACACCAAGTTAAGTACGGACTAGCTTTAAACCCAGTGTGAGCGTATCGTATAGCTGGCTGCATGACTTCATCCAGCGATAAGCGACCATATCGTCGAATGAGATGCTCCCAAGCTTTCATGGAACCAGGGACTGCAACACTCAGATGCCCAACCTTATTACGTCGATTAATGGTCTCAAATAGATCCTGCCCAGGGTTCCATGGTAACGGTTCATACAGCTGTTCCGTTGCCGCTTGTGGCGCAACTCCCATATTATCAATAGTGACAATCTCATCGGAGTCATTTAGCCGGAGAACTATGAAACCACAGCCAAAGATACTCACCATCATTGGTTCAACAACAGTCAAGGCGCAAAGAGTAGCGACCGCAGCATCCACCGCGTTCCCGCCTACACTCAATATCTCTACTCCCGCGAGACTACCGAGAAGATGGTTAGAAGTGACCATTCCTTGACTAGCTATTACTGCTTGTTTACGTAGCGGAAATGAGAATCCCTTCATGCAGCTCCCTCAGTACCCCTGATCAAAGCATTTTCTACCAAAGAATAGTTAGCATAATTGAACCAAACGCTATTTTGAATCATAGCCCTCACAGAACAATAACATTCTTTCCCTCTTAAAAAACGCACGCGCGTAGACGAACGACCCATTTCATGGAGCTAGGGCATATCGTTGAGAAGAAACATGTCGTTGGAGACTCAGTACCAGCTATCCTCGACGAGGTCTTGAAAGGCAACCGGACATTAATTGTGATACAAACTTTCCCTCAACATGGAAACCCCATTGGCGCAATCGCTGAATCACCTGCACGTCTCTCTTCAATTTCGGTATCGATCGTGAAATAATCAGTGCAGTCAGATATTAGCTCACGCGCACGTTGTCCAGTTATCGTGATAATTATTCCATATTCTCAATGCTTTCTGCGAGCCCTTTCATATAACCTAAGCCTAAGATCTTGCCCAGAAGAGCGCCTTCAAAATGGTTATCCCCTTGCATGTGTGGTGCGTGATCTGGTCGCATAGGCCCTCTAAAGCCTGAGGCATAATACGCTAGCATAGCCTGAAACATGTTCGTCTTGTGTGAGACATCATCATGAAAGGTTTCTTGAAACATGGGTACTGCCCCTTTCACGTTGCGAAAATGGGCAAAGAAAATCTTATTCTGTTTCCCGAAGTGTCGGATGGCAGCCGGGATATCAACTCCCATCTCTGCGAAACACCCTTGACAGAATAGAAGCCCAATGTTATCACTAGGAACGAGGTTCAGCATTCGATCAAAGGCTTGAATACTTCGCAGAATGCGAGCGAAGCCTTGAATGGGAGATATTGGTGGGTCATCAGGATGTAAAGCAATGCGCACGCCGACTTTTTCCGCGGTGGGCAGAACACTTTTTAGAAAATATGCGAGATTTGTCCACATCTCCTCTTCACGAATGACGCGATATCCCGTGAGTGACCCGGTCTCGACCTGTCTGTAGTCAAAGACGCGGGAGATAGCTCCACCTCTTGTCGGCTTGAATTGAGTGGTCATGATTTTATTCCAATTCGGTGGCATATGTTGCGGCTTGATTACGCGGATGCCGGCTGCTGCGAGATTTTCAAGGGACTTACAAAAATGCTCGGCCTGCTCATCCCGATCGGGTAACCCCAACATGATTTTATGAATCAAAGGACCATCCTCGAGAACATCAAGTCTTAGCCCAAAGGATTCTACACGCTGCTTGATGCGAGATAGATCGCGATGTATCCAGATTTCCGAATCGGCAGTACTGCACCATTCCCCCTTGGGTCCATAACCAATAACATCCGAGCATCCGAGTTGACTCATTAAGGTTAGATTTTCCGTACTATAAAGATCCCCAGGCGGCGTTATCGCAAACCTCATTTTACCCATATTCTCCACCTTAGAGCTGAAGGATTGACTATATAGGTTCAAGTATCCGCGCGTGGTCCACGTGATGACATGGTATTGCTTCGAATAAGGTCAGAGTACATCCATTGCGATCAATGTTTGAGATGTGAGGATATGATCAATCTGTCGTATCTTCCAGCTGATAACTTCTTTTATCTGCCGCATATTATCTGCTTTGACAATGGCGATGATATCATAGACTCCATAGAGCAAGTAGGTTTCAATCACACAATCAATCATCTTCAAGTTCTGTAATACTTGTTCCATGGCACCAATTTCGGTTGTGATTAAAACGAAAGCACGCATACTTTTCACCTTGAACGCCTACGAGAGAGGAGAACTTGTTTATATTGTTTAGTTATGAAGCTCGGTTGGTTATGGTTAGACATTTTCTGTATGCTGGAAAGAATGCACGGTAGGATCGTGGATGAAGAGGGATAAGGCTGTTTAAAGTTTTATGTAGTTGATCATATTAAAGGATACAGCGATAAAGTGTGGGACGTGAGTATCATGAAAATTACAGATATCAAGAGTTATTGTGTTGCAGATTCAGAGGGAAGATCTTACTTTATTGTGAAAGTAGAGACTGATGAAGGCATTTATGGGCTCGGTGAAGTGGGTATTCGTTGGTGGGGTGCAGCTATAGAAAAAGCGATTGAGCAACTCAGTGAGATTGTGATTGGACAAGATCCATTCAGCACCGAACGTCTTTGGCAGCATATGTTTCGTGGAAGTTTCTTTCCAGCAGGAAAAGTATATTCCTGTGCTATCAGCGGGATCGATACTGCGTTATGGGATATCAAAGGCAAAGCTCTTGGTCTTCCGGTGTATAAGTTACTTGGTGGTCCGGTTCGCGACAAAGTAGTGTGTTATCCCCACACTCAAGGGAGTACGACGGAAGAACTCGTTGAGAACTGCGTGCAAGCGGTGCGTGATGGGTGGAAATTCGTGCGCTGGGGACAGCCAGAGACGGGAGGGATGTTGGAATATCGTGGGACAAAGGGACGACTCGAGCCGGTGAAGTCAATTCGGCTTGCTGAAGAGCAGATGGCGTTAGTGCGAGATGCAGTAGGTCCTGAGATCCAAATTTGTTTTGATGTCCATACTCGATTAGATACTGCCCACTCGATCGCCCTGTGTAAGGCTGTTGAACCGTATAAACCCTTTTTTATCGAAGATCCTTTACGCTCTGAGAATCCAAGTAGTTATCGCACTCTTGCGCGCCATGTGTCACTACCCATCGCAGCTGGTGAGCAATGGGCCTCAAAATGGGCATTTCGACAAGTCATTGAAGAGGAACTTATTAATTATGCTCGTATTGACCTCTGTATTGTCGGTGGCTTAACTGAAGCATTAAAGATCACCCACTGGTGTGAGACCCATTATATTGATTTAGCTCCACACAATCCCTTAGGACCGGTGAGTGCTGCAGCGTGTGTTGCCTTGTGTATGGCTTCTTCGAATGTTGGTGTTCAAGAGATGCCTCGACGCCCTGGAAGCTTCGCAATGGATCTCTTTCCGATGCAAATTAATTGGGAAGAGGGGTTTGCTTTCGCTCCTGATACGCCGGGTTTGGGTGTTGATTTTGATGAAGCTCTCGCTGAGACACGTCAAGTCTCCCTGACAGGATGGCCTCCTTACCTGCAGCGGGATGATGGTGCATTCACGAACTGGTAGCTGAAATGAGCTAGTTGAGCTAGATTTATAAACGGGGTCTGTGATCGGAATAGCCACGGAGTGAACCCAGTGACTCGTGTTGCTATCGCCAAGGAACAGGATCGATATTCAACAGTTTCATCATCGTTACAATTGATTCATAGCAGAATTGAGAAAGAGATTCGTGGACAACGCATCTTAATCAAGCCTAACATGGTTAATATTGAACGCGCTCTATGCGCGACACATATCGATGCAATCCGAGCCGTTCTTGACTTTGTCTATCAACAAGCTCCTGCAGAAGTTATTGTGGGGGAAAGTAGTGCGTTTCAAGATACCCGCCAGGGTTTCAAGAATTATGGGTATTTATCGTTGCAACAGCAATATCCCAGTCTTACATTTGTGGATTTCAATCGTGATGCTAATCATACGATTAAATTACTCGACGTCGATCGTGATGAAGTTGACGCGAAAATCTCAAAGACTGCGATGGAGGATTGGTATCGTATTTCGTTAGCTGTGCCTAAAACTCATGAAACTGCGGTAGTCACACTCTCCATGAAGAATATGATGGGGTGTCTTGTGGGATACGATAAGGCTTTAATGCATGGTAGTCCGCGCCTTCATGCTAACGTGCGCATGATCGATAGCGTCGAACCAGTAAAGCGTCCAGAGATGTATAAAGTGTTTAATCGAAATTTGATAAGACTCATCAAGCATGTACCACCAAGTCTGAGTGTCATCGATGGATTTGTGGGTATGGAAGGAGAAGGTCCGGTCAATGGGGATGCGGTTAACCTTGGCGTTGCTGTAACGGGTGCGGATTATGTTGCAGCAGACACTGTCATGGCGCAGATTATGGGATATGATCCTTCAGATATCGGATATCTCTACTATGCGAATAAAGAACATCTAGGAGTAGGTGATTCCTCAAAGATCGATGTAATCGGTGAGGAAATATCCAATGTAATCCACGCATTTACACCCAATAGAGACACAGAAGCTGCATTACAATGGAAACAAAGTGAATGGTATCCCTGAAGCCATTGCACTTCAAAGATATCCTAGCTTCTAATGTTGTTGATATCTCGATTCATGCGGAGCAGTTCGTAGTTTTAAGGGCAACAGTTTCTATATGACCTGAAGTCCGAGTCCGGGTCCTGAGGGCAATGTAACCTCTCCATCGACAAGTGTGGGGTGGTAAACTCCTGGTGGAAGGACCGCGTGCTCTGGGAGGAGGGGGATTTCAAGCCATTCCATGTTAACATGAGTAAGAGCCCAGTGAATGTTTGCAAATAATGCAGGTCCTATCCGGAACCCATGGGGGCAGATAGGAAGATTATGCAATTCTGCGAGCACGGCGATCTTTCGGGCTGTCGATAATCCTCCGATCTTTGTGATCTCAGGTTGCACGTAATCAATAGCGCCACTTGTCATTAAACGATGAAAGCCTTGAAGAGTGTACTCGTTTTCTCCTGCAGCAAAAGGAACAGAGACATGTTGACGAATCCGCGCCATCGCTTGATGATCTTGCATTGGCCAGATTGGCTCTTCAAGCCAACAGAGATTCCACTTGGATAATTGATCAGCGTTCACTTCGGTTTCACGGGGTGTCCAGTGAAAAGGTGCAACATCGAGCATGATTGGAAAATCGGTTGGCACTACTTCTCGTGCAACACGGACCATATCGGTGTCATACTCATGTAATTTAACGCCTTTGAACCCCGCGTCCACCGCCCGTGCTACTTCAGCTCGAATCCATGATTCATTCCCGAGATGAATAAGACTAGCATAGGCTTTCACGCGATCCTGGACTTGTCCACCTAATAATTCTGCAACGGGTATTCCAAGGTGCTTGCCATGAAGATCCCATAATGCGAGGTCGAGGGCGCTTAAGCCACATCGAAGAATTCCTTCTGTTCCATAACGATATGCATATCGATGCATCTTCTGCCATAGCCTTTCAATTCTTTGAGGATTAGCCCCAATCAGCAGTGGCGCTAACGCATCGTTGATGGCGCTTTCAACGGGGTTGATGGAAAGCCCCCACCATGCCTCACCAGTTCCTTGTAGACCATTGTCCGTCGTAATTGTAACTAGTAACTGGGACCATGGAATCTCGTGATCGATGGTAGTAAACTTGTGATGAGTAGTAAATCGTTGCGTGGAGATCTGTTCAATGCGCATACCATTAATCCTCCGTTACGATCAAATAGAGTTATCCTTGACACAGTGGCATTACATTATCTCAGATTTGGCAGTGAGAACATACATAACTGGTTGTATTACTAATGCGAATTTCTTCGATGGGAACGTTACACTTTGGACATGCTTGACCTGTTCGATATGCGATGAATGGGAATTCAGGTACCTTGTTCCAGCGACCGCGGTTACCCCAGAGATCTTGTTCACCGGGACCAGGCCCATTGGTGATGCCTATGCGGAGACCTCGTTGGATAGCTTGATGCAGAAGGCGGATTTCATTTGGTGCTAGTGAATGGGCTTTCCGCATCGGGTGAATCCCCGCTAACCAGAGAATATCCTGGACATAGACGTTGCCAATTCCTGCAATGAATCGTTGATTCAATAAGTAGTTTTTAATACGTCCTCGCCGACCTCGGAGCATAGATGTTAAAGTATCGAGAGAAAAAGCGATTGAGAGGGGTTCAATTCCTAGAGTCCCAAGTTGGGGATGGTCACTCAGCTTGGATGATGGTACAATATGAACGTGCCCAAACCACCAAAAACGGATCCAGAGCTGTTCATTGGTATCGAGCGTGAAGATAACTCGTTCTTGTCTAGGATTAGGTTCATCATGCGCAGAATGTAAACGGATTGCGCCCCCCATACCCAAGTTAAAAGCCAGAATCCAGTCGTTAGTTAATGTTGCGAGAATCCACTTGCCTCGTTGACGAAAACCGAAGAAAGTAGAGTTAGTCATCGCATTTTGAAAAGCTTCAACAGATTGATTTAAAACCTTAGGCTGATTAACTTGGACATTGGTAATTGTTCGATTAACGAGAGCGTCATTCATGCTTTTCGCGAGAAGCACTATGTCAGGCAGCTCGGGCATTAAATGTCAACTCTCATCAAACTAGAGGATATAGTACGAGAAATCGATCAAAGGTCATTCACACTACACGACAAAGCTTATTTTAGTTTTTAGCTAGCTGGATCCGATACTCCTCGTCTTTGCAGACTGTGACGACCCGCGTTAATACCCCAACGCATAACATTCGCGTCGCGGATCTGCACCGCCCATGAGAACTCCATGGTCAGAATCAACGAGAATTGCACAGGCGCCTCCACAGTTCCAAGTTAACTCAGGATAGTGATGGACATCGTACCCCATTTGTTGTAATTTAGTTCGTGTCTTCAATGAAACTCGACTTTCTATGTTTAAACGTCCGGGAAAGTAAGTGTGAGGCCAGAAACTATTGGGGAAGTTTTCACTCCGAAAACGGGGAGCCGCTATGGCTTCTTGAACTGTCATTTGAAAGTCGATAATATTCACTAGAAGCTGAATCATCGTCTGGGGTTGGGAGTCACCGCCTGGTGTACCAAAAATGATGAAGAGTCTTCCATCTTTTAACGCGAGAGCAGGATTAGGTGTTAATCGAGGACGTTTTCGCGGCTCCACAGCCGAAGGATGTTTGGGATCTAGCCAAGATTGGGTCCCTCTAGGTGACACCACAATTCCAAGTCCGGGCACAAGTCGTCCCCCATCGCTGGGAGTTGCGGAAAACCCGTTCCCTTCCGAGTCAATTACGCAGCCATAACTTGTATCCTGCGGAGTGGTGTTAGTAGTGTGAGGCAAAGCTTCAGGGTCATTAACAACTGATGAGGAGCTGCGAAGGTTTCCAGAAGGCGGCATCTGACCCCATGCCTGATTGTGTTGAATGAGCTTTCGTCGGGCTGCAGCATAAGATTTTGATAACAAATCATTGATTGGGACATCAACAAATCGGGGATCGCCAATGAAACGTTCGCGATCTGCAAAAGCGAGGTCTAACGCGGATGCTAAGATATGGATGTAAGGAGCACTATTATGTCTCATGTTCCGAAGTTCAAAGCCTTCAAGAATATTCAAGGTCATCGCGTTTACCGGGCCTTGACACCAGGGCCCACAACAATATACTTCAACCTCATGATAAGACGTTTTCACCGGCGCTTCAATATCCACATGAAAGTGCGCTAAATCTTCCTCAGTCAAGATGCCTCCTTGTTCTTGTACATGAGTTACCAATTTGTTTGCAATCGATCCCTGATAAAATGCGTCACGAACTGCTTGAAATGCCCGATGTCGACCTTGGTGACGGTGCTGTTGCTCGATTCGCATTAAGTGCTTGAAGGTACGCGCAAGATCCTGTTGAATGATCAATTCTCCTAGTCGAGGAATGGTCCCTGAAGGGTACAATACGTGTCGTGTGGATTCCCACTGATGATATTTCGATCGATTTTGTAGATTATTGATAAATAGGGGATACGCAGGAAACCCGTGTTGCGCTAAATCAAGGGCATGGTGAACGACATCCGTGAAGCCCATTGTGCCATAGTGATCCAGTGCTGTGATCCAGGCATCTGGAGCTGAAGGAACAATAGAACTCAGAAACCCATCCTCGGTAATCACTCCTCCCCGACGTTGAATGAGTTTAATGGATGCCGCTCGAGGCCATGTGCCAAGTCCACTAATTGTAACAACAGTGTCTTCGGATGCTAAATAAATCATGATGGGCGCGACGCCTCCAAAATTCGTGAAATCCGGTTGGATTACATTGAGACACAATCCCATCGCAACACCCGCATCCACAGCATTCCCCCCTCGTTTCAGCACCTGAATTGCTGCTAAGGTAGCTTGAGGATGTCCAGATGAAGCCATGCACTCACGTCCCAAGACTAAGGGGCGATACCACTTGGAGTAATCAATCAATCGTTTCTCAACTCAATTTATCATAGTTAGCTAACTAGCTAACATTAGAGAGGAAAATTAAAAGTCATTCTTTGAGAAAACGCGAGCAAGCATTTTTGTCATCCGGAATCACTGGTTTATTACGTGCGCGCGTATTGAAAACAAGTGGAAGCTTGTTAGCTCTGTGGACTAAATTATTTTGCGTGCTATCGTATTAATGTCTTGAAGCTATTTCCAGAGGATGTATGTAATAGAAATTGCACGCCATTTCTAAGTTAATTATTATTGAATTTGATTGTTATAAAAAACCTATTAAAATAGAAAGTGTATGTATATATATGAATTTAATGCCCCCATTGTAAGATTTTAAGGAGGTGAAAATGTTTGACAGTTATTCGTTGCAAGCGATCTCCAGCCATTAACCCGTATGTTGCTATGACGACAGGCATGGTAAAAGGATGCCCCCAACACAACTCGATTGAACTCGATAAATGTCGGGATTGCACTAACTTCCTGAGAGAAGAATAAGAAGAAAATGATCTGATAAGAATTACCATCCCGCGCGCATTTGAGATCTGCTTTAAATAAGGTAGCTACACGCGCTCTCCTGAGTAGCGTGCTCAAGGTATCAAGAGAGACGCGTATGGAACTTAATATTAAGGAACTGCGTTATAATCAACATCTTGGAGGCGGTTAGATATCCCTTTGATATGCCCGAAGTGTAGCATTAGTAGCCTAAAGATTATTTCAAGCATCGAATTGCCTTCTGATAGTCGTTCTGACGAAATTTCTGTACAATTAACGGGATGTTCACGATGTGATTTCACGGGACTCGCTGTTTATGAAGAATCTAGACGAGGTTCCCTTTATCGAGAATCAGTAACACATCGCGGATATTACGTGAATCCTACTCATCTGGCCGCCATACGACGGCTTATTACTCAATGTCCTGATCATCGAAACCCACAGTGTCATTGTGAAGCTCATCACACATTAGGAAGAGTGAATGCTAAAGGCAGATGGAACGGGCTTGATGACATACTCAATACGTCAACGTATAATATTAAGTTAAAATAACTTGTTTGGTATAACTCGTTATTGTAAGGAAGAATCTAGTATACGTAGTGAATGGCTGTACGCACCCGCGTGGTTGTACGATCTTAAAAACGATCCAAACACAATGAAGTGATAGTCCTGGATTACATTCATCTCGATAATTCCCGACTTCAAGCACGACATCTCAGAAATTTTTGTCCAGCTGATGAAAGAACATGCATAGTTAATGGAAAACGAATTATTACGTATACAACTATCACATCTCCTGAAAAACTACGAATCATAAGTGCTCGTCGACAGGGGAAACTGCTGTTAAGAACATCAAATATCGCTGAAGTAGTCGTCGTTGGACGCATTAGTAAAGAGAAATATAAAACCTTAACCCCATCTGAATTACATGTAACAGCTATTAATTACATAACTGAAGAATACTCGGATCAAGAAATTAACAATATCATTGACTTTATAGCCACCACATATCGCGTTCATAAACAGATAGTGAGAGTGTTAATACCTCCATCTTAATTCAATTCTCGATCCTGTAACATATATCTGACAATCTTCCAAGGATACCGGATTACGATCGAAGGAAAAAAATAAGAAAAGAACATCCCAAGGCTGCAAACATAATACCGATATCATTCTCTCTCCAAAGCCAAATCTGACGCCTAGTCACCCAATAGCCACTGACAGCTAAGCGTTCAGGCACCAACAAGATTAGGACAATCCCCAAAATGGTTACTAAAAAGTGAATCGTCGTTAAGCCTCCAAGAAACACTCCGAGCAGCCAGCCTCGCCAATTTAATAACGACAAGTTCCTCAATAAAATTCTGGAGACCGTCTTAAAGCTTTATAGCTAATCAACGCGCGCTCATAATGTATACATACATACACAAGTGTTTATATAAAAGCGTTATAACCATACCTTTATTCACAACAAGCCTTGAATCCGCTATCAAGATTAAAACCAAACCACACCAAAGCCACCATCAGCAGGGCAGTGCAGGATGCCCCCTCCTTCCTGCCTCCCTGTGTTACAACATCAATGAAACCCAGAGTAAACTACCCACAGATCCATGAGTATTTCAGCGACGATGTGAAACCCATGGGATTTCTAGTTCGAATCTGTAGGAAATGTAGACACTTACTGCCTCCCGATCATCAGTATTGTGAAAAGTGCGGTCACATCGTGATCCATGATCCCCTCTATCAACACGCCCAACCACTTCCCAACAAATAACCGTAAAGCTACGTTATAACGAGTGGGCAATACGCACAAAACATCTTCGGCTAATTGGTCAAAATATTTCCCATAGTAATATTTCAACAATAGATTATGCAAAACTTTATATATCTTAACGCAAACCAGCAAATAACACTGTTATATGAGTGGTTTGATTTGACTACGAATTTCACACTCCAATGTCGTGAATGCGGCACATCCTATCCGCCAACTAAGCGCTACATTTGTGAAGAGTGCTTTGGACCACTTGAAGTCGCTTATAATTATAATCTCATCCATGTTAACCGAAGAAGCTTCCAATCTCGTCCTCGCAATCTCTGGAGATATCGGGAACTCTTACCCATTACTGATTTTTCAAAGGTTGTTGACATCGGAGCGGGCTATACTCCTCTCCACAAAGCGGATAGGCTAGGTGAAAAACTGGGCATCAAAGAATTATACGTTAAAAATGATGCCGTTAATCCAACGTATTCTTTCAAAGATCGCCCCGTTGCTATTGCCGCGTCCAAAGCCGTTGAATTTCGCGCTGACGCTTTGGGTTGCGCTTCAACGGGAAATCTCGCTGCATCCACAGCTGCGTACGCGGCGAAAGCTGGGTTACCATGCTCTGTCTTCATCCCAGACAACACAGAATACAATAAGACGGTCCAGATAGGCATTTATGGTGCTCAAATATTTGCGGTGAGAGGCACCTATGATACGGCGAATAGACTCGCGATGCAGATTGCGGAGGAATGTAACTGGGTTTTTGCAAACCATAACGTCCGCCCCTACTATGTTGAAGGTTCAAAAACTCTAGCTTTCGAAGTATGTGAACAACTCCAGTGGACCCCGCCAGATCACGTGATTATTCCGACTGGGAGTGGTGCATTACTCAACGCCATAGGGCGCGGCTTTCACGAATTTGAGCAGCTTAACCTCATTGACACGAACTCAGTAAAACTCACTTGTGCCCAGCCCAGCGGATGTGCCCCTATCCCTGTTGCTTTCAAAAAAGGTGAAGAAATCGTTACCCCTATTGAATGTCCAACGACAATTGCGAAGAGTTTAGCAATCGGAGATCCTGGTGATGGATATTATGCCTTACAACGCATTCGTCAATCCGGAGGTTTCGCTGAATCAGCTACAGATGAGGAAATTGTAGAAGGAATTACCTTGTTAGCCAGAACTGAAGGGCTTTTTACAGAACCTGCTGGCGGCGTCACGATTGCGGTATTAAAGAAGTTAATTCAGAATGGGCAAATATCCGCTGATGAGACTGTTGTATGCTATATCACAGGAAATGGTTTGAAAACAACCGAGGCTATTTCTGAACACGTCGCTAGCTGGATCACAATTGAACCAACCATGACATCGTTTCATGATGCGACATCTCTTTTGGAGGTTCCTGTATGGTCACGATAATCTTTCCATCAATTCTCTTAAGCATCACCCGTCAAGAAAAATCTGTCATCCTTTCAGCTACTACTGTCCGGGACGCGTTTACTCAATTAAGCTCTCGATATGGAGAGCCTTTTAAACGAAAATTGCTTGATAATTCTGGACAGCCGAAACGGTTTCTCAATATCTATCTAAACGGGAAAAACATTAGCTTCATCGACAATTTTGAGTCTCAGCTCCAAGAGGGAGACGAATTAACTATTCTTCCCAGCGTTACAGGAGGTTAAACGCAGATGTCTCTGTCACCCGAAGAACTTCAGCGGTATTCCCGGCAACTTGCCTTATCAACAATTGGAGAACAAGGACAACGTCAACTCAAAAACGCGCGAGTTGGCGTTATTGGCGTCGGAGGACTTGGATGCTTCTCCGCTGTACAATTAGCGGCCATGGGTGTAGGTTCCCTCACATTAGTTGACCAAGACGTCGTTGATATCACGAATTTGCATCGGCAAATCCTGTATGATACAAGTCATGTCGGCTATCCAAAAGTCGAAATTGCACAGAAGAAATTACATGCACTGAATCCTCACCTCAATATTCACGCCCTTCCAATCACTATCAGCGAGACAACCGCATCAACCGTCGTAAAAGACGTGGACATTGTTATTGATGGATTAGATCGACTACAACCACGATATGCCATCAATAAAGCCTGTAACGAACATCACATCCCCTACATCTATGCAGGAGCCCTTGAGACCTATGGAAACGTCAGTACCATGCTACCAGGAGAAACCGCATGTCTTGAATGCTATCTTGGAACGGTCAACGATGAAGGGCTTCCAACCTGTGAAACTGCTGGCGTCTTAACCCCTATTCTTGCCATAATAGCTAGTATCCAAGTGAGCGAAGCAATTCACCTAATATTAGGACGATCCCCCGCATTACGGGGAAAAGTATTATTCATCGATGTGAACTCCCTGTCATTTACTAACCTTGAGATACAGCGACGTGAAGATTGTCCAGTATGTGGTACCGCCACAGCGTACGATCATCAGCAAACACTTGATACCAAGATCGTCTCACTCTGCGGAAAAGACTCATTTATGGCATCCCCCCATAACCCATTAGAAATCAATCTTTCAAATGCCATTAATACCCTCAAAAACCATTACACGATAACATTGCAATCCGAGTTTGGTCTCGCTCTCACGACCTCAGCAGGCGTCTCGATCAACTTGATGAAAACGGGAAATGCGTTACTGAAAGGCGTCAGTTCTGAGGAGGATGCTCAAACGATCTACGCACAACTTTTGAATTATCTTACCCCGCTCCACAAGCCTCAATCCAAACAACTCTCTGTATCAGGCGAGTGAAAATGTCACACAAAAATCTTGCTCTCATCATCAACAACGCATCTTATGACCGCGTAGCTTATGCTCTGTCAATAGCTGCCGTCTCCGCCGCACAATTCACACAAGTTCATGTTCTCTTCACCTATGGAGCGATTATTCGATTGATTAAAGATCAAACTGATAACATTGGTGACGAAACAGAGAGTTGGCTCCGAGCCCAAATACAAACAGGGCGAGACGCTAAAACCATCCCACTGATCTCGGAGATGATATCACACCTTAAAGGATTTGGTGGAAAAATCTATGCCTGTACAGCTGCTATGGCACTCCATGAGATAGCTAAGGAAGACATGATCGACGAAGTGGACGACGTCCTTGGTATTGCCTCATTTTTACAGCGAACCGAATCCGCAGACCTTGTCTACATTTGATCTTAACGAACGATCCATTAGATTTGATGCGCGCAATTTGTTACTGAAAACACTTAAAGAATGAAGAATAGCAACCATGAGTACAGTTTCGTTAGATTTACTATCAATACAAGGTGAGGCGGCTTTCGATATTAAGCCAAATGTTGATGCAGCTCGTCGCGAAGGATTAGACGTGATTGACCTATCTATCGGTGACGTCCAGTATCCTCTGGTTCATAATATTCAAGATATTATTTGTGAGGCGGGACAGAAATCATTACGATACGGCAACCCCTTGGGAGAGCCTGAAGTTCGTGAAGTCATCAGCCACTATTTATCCCAACGAGCTCATGGCCTTGATATCGATCCGCAGAAAGTATTTGTCTCTATAGGTGCGAAAGGCGCACTCACTTCGGTGCTACGCTGCAGTATTCAACCCGGAAACGGTGACGAAATCATCTGCTTTCAACCTTTCTTTCCCTCCTATCTTGGTGTCATCCAACTTCTTGGAGCTCAGGCAGTCATAGTACCCCTTAACTCTTCCCGCAGTTATCAACTTGATTATCGTGAATTGGAACGATCAATTACGTCTAAAACAAAAGCAATTATAGTGAATTCTCCCCACAACCCCACCGGCAGCCTCCTCACGCCAGAAGATTACAGAACAATCAGTCAGTTGGTCGCCAACACATCTATTATGATTGTATTTGATGAAGTCTATCATACTCTAACCTACAATGGCGCTAATCCGAGCGCTCTCTCTATACTTCCTGATCTCTACGAAGAAGGGCAGATCACTGTCATTGATAGCCTCTCAAAATCTCACGCTCTTCCCGGATTACGCCTTGGGTTTGGAGTCACAAACTCTGAATACATCCATCAAATCCATAAAATCCAAACGCATTTCTTCTCTTGTCCACCTCAACCCACACAAGCAGCTGCCAAATTAATTCTTGATAACGAGCAGACATATCGTAGTCGACGGGAAAAGATGAAACAGGAATTCACGTTCAGACGTGATCTTCTCGTTAAAGGAATAAACGAAATCGATAACTTTCATTGTTCAACACCAGAAGGAGCCATCTACGTTTATCCAACACTTGACAATATAGATTCAGTAATATTTCGTAAATCCCTGCTAGAACTTACGGGAGTTGCGTGTTTAGATAGTTCCGGCTTTGGAGATCCTCAGAGCGCGCTACGGCTCGCTTTTTCAACTGAGAGCCCAACACGACTTACAGTAGCCCTCGAGCGCATTCAACGCATCGCAAACTATGTCAAACACAGTCAGCACTCGAAGAATTAACTCGACCATGGTGGAGTGATCCAGGTAGGGTGATCCTGTTTCAGGATAGATGTGATTGGATTCCTGTATGGAAAAAGTGCGACGTTTCCACCGGTATGAAGAAAGATGACTCGATGTTCCTTAGTCAAATGGCCCTTTCGGATTAAATCGATTAAGCCTGCCAGAGCTGTACCTGAGTACACAGGGTCTACGAAGATACCTTCAGTTTGTGCCAAAAGTTGGATTGCCAAAATCTTGTTTTCGTCGACAACGCCATAACCCTTGCGGGCATAATTGTCAAGAATTGTGACATCGCTGCTGTTAAGGGATAATTGGATATCAAGAAGTTTTGCAGCATCCACCGCGAGATTAGTTACTCGCTGAATTGAGGTTTCCGTTCTAGTAGGATCGGTGACACTCACGCCGAGAATCTTTATGCCAGTGTTCAAAGCCTTTGCTCCGAGAACCAAGCCTGCTTGCGTCCCACCGGAACCGGTTGCATGTATGATATAATCAGCATGAATCCGCATCTGAGTGGTTTGGTCAAGAAGTTCTCGGACAGTATTAGCATACCCAATGGTTCCAAGAGGAGTTGATCCTGCTTGGGAAATGATGTAAGGTGTTCGTCCTTGTGCTTTCAGCTCATTTGCGATATCTTCTAGTTTTGGAGCGTGTTCAGGACGGTATACACGTATCTCAGCACCTAGCATGTATTGTAGGAGGTGGTTTCCGTCATATTCTGGTGGGTCATAATCATCGTGAGGCCCCGTTTTTACCAGTATTACATCCATTCCAAGTTTTTTCGCGGCAGCTGCAGTTTGACAGAGATGGTTTGATTGAAATCCTTGTACTCCTGAGAGAATGATATCAGCCTTTTGTGCACAGGCCTCACCTAAGAGGAACTCCAATTTTCGCAGTTTGTTACCACCAAAAGCTAATCCAGTTAAGTCATCACGTTTAATGTAGAGTTGAGGCCCCCCTAATTTCTCTGTAAGTCGTGGCATTAGCTGTAAGGGAGTAGGGAGAGATGCTAATTGTACTCTAGGTAACTTAGCTATCTGCATGATGAATCACCTTCATTTGTGCCTAGAACCCCATTAATAGTTTATGGGAGAATAAAATTTTCAATTTCCAAATATGAAGCACTTGTTGGAGGCTCGCTAAGCGAAATCTGTCTACGACGACGTAAGCTATAGTTCACCTTCAACTTCTTTATTCAGTCGGTTGAAATATTCAACCATAAACCGATGTCTTTCATTTGCGATCCTTTTTCCCTCCTTGGTTAATATTCGGTCTCGAACGTTACGAAGTTTGACTTGATATTCTCTGAATGCGGTGTCTTCTCGTGTGTATGGTTTTGATTTGTCTAGATCAACATGTGGATTATGTAATCTCGCTCCAACCTCACCAGCAAATAGGAACGCTCGGCCTATACCTACAGCTCCTATCGAATCCAGTTTATCTGCATCGAAGAGGATATGAGCTTCTTTGGAGTTAGGAGTAATGTGTCCTCGATATCTATGGGATTCGATACAATGAAGAATTTTCTCGATTTTTACGGGATCTATTTGAAATTTTTCAAGGATCGATCGGGCTAAACGAGTACTGAGTTCAGCATGGCACAGGTTTCCATTTGATTGGTCTTGAGCCTTTCGTCCAATATCATGTAAAATTGCGGCATAACGTAAAATCTCAAGATCCGCATGTTCCTTGGATCCAATGTGAATGCAGAGTTTAAGTACGCGATTTGTGTGATCCCAATCATGGCTTCCTTTTGCGTCTTTAAAATATTGCTGTGCTATGCGAGTAACGTGGAGAAGAGGATCCATGACAGAAGTTGATTAAGCTAAAACAAAAAAATGTTACTCAAGCGTAAGACTTACTGGCCCGCTTATTGATTCAAAGAGTTATATAGATGGTTAACAAGAGAGGAAATGAGGAAAGAAATCATGAAGATAGGCATAATCAGCGATAGCCACGACCGTATTGATCACCTTCAACTCGCTATCAAGCTCTTTCAAAAGATAAACGTCGACGCTATGATTCACTGTGGTGACTATTGTGCTCCATTCATGATTCGTGAATTGACCAGTTTCAAAGGCGATATCCATATCGTGTTTGGGAACATCAACGATCGACATCTCACCACAAAGATCTGCATTGAAGAACACGTGTATCTCCATGGAGATTTCGCTGAGCTTGAGCTCGATAATAAGAAAATTGCCGTAATTCATTATCCCAACATTGCGGAAACTCTCGCGTTATCTGGAAAATATGATGCTGTTTTTTATGGACACACCCATAAACACGAATGTCGGGAAGTTAACGATTGTCTCTTAGTTAACCCCGGAGAATTAATGGGACGATTTGGCAGTATCAGCTGTGCAATTTATGATACCCGAAACAATACAGTTGAGTTTCACAAACTATAATGCGTGTTTACGAGCTAGCCATCGCTGCTCCGTGATGCGATTAAACAGGCATGATGCGCTTAGTGAATTGCCGACCCAGATCTGCGAAGGTTCGATTTGGAGCCCCAATAATCTTCGCTCCAATGTCCTTGATAAGAAAATGGATTCGTTCTTCCTCAGTCATCGTTCGATCAGACCAACCACAGCAAAACGCGATTCCTGCGCGATCACACGCTGTCTTCACAGTTTGCCGCGCTGTCTCCATTGATGGAGGATAAGGGGGATCATGCGCATTGAAGTATCCAAAAGACATCCCCATGTCTCCTGGCCCCCACTCTGCAAATGCAATACCGGGAGTAGCTGCGATTTCGTTCGCTTGAGCTAGACAGTGACGGTCTTCAATCTTTAAACCGAGCATCAATTCACCTTTCGGATTCAGTGGCCAGGGATCGGCTTTCTGAACGTATTCTTGAGGTGATAAACCCCAGATCTTAGCTGCATTGGCTTGACCCCCTCCGCCGCGTCGACCCTCAGGCGCGCGCGTATCACTTCCTGATCATCTTTCGCAGTGAACTGAAGCAGCGTTTTACCTGTTTTCACCGTACTAGAACCTTAATTATAATTACTTTTATGTAATATTTAAATTCAATTTACAGTGTAGTAATTTTTCAATTAAACACCCGAACTAATGAGGGGGGCAAATAATAATCATTAATCTGCGTTGAACACGCAGCTACAATCTACTACACACGCCCGTCAACTAAATCTTCGTTCAATCATTCGGCGTTTTGAATAAGGCGCGTAATTGCCGCCTCATTAATGTTCGGTTCCGACTCAAGTTGAAATGATCGAGGAAATCATCAGTAACACGCAGGATTTTCGTTTTTCCGAGTTCTTGTGTTGAAATGAGTTTTCGGGCTTCGAGTAGACGGATGTGTCGATAGGCGTGGCTCCCACGTACTGCAACAACTTTTGACTGAGCTACCGGTTGATTATACGCGATGTAAGCTAGAGTTGTTAATGGACCGCGCGTGAGGCGTCGTTTTATTGATAATCTCTGAACTTTGGGTACGTATTGTGGCTGTAATTGGAGGACAAAACGGTCTTGTTCTAATTCGATGATCTCAAGAGAGCCATTGTATTCGCGATAGCGTCGCGCGAGGGTACGCAATAACTCTCGAATGGTATCCTGTGATTTTAATCCAATAAATGATCCAAGCGTCTTTATATCCATCGGTTTTCCCGACGCATAAAGAGCTGCTTCAAGTAGGAGAAGCCATTGACGTTGTTGATCAGTGACTTGCTTCATCAATTAATGGTCATCCATTGTGTATATCGTGAAGTATATGAAGGATGTGAATGCCTAGGGCTGGGCTGCAAATCAAGAGGCAAGAAAAAAAGGGAAGACCAAGCCCTGAGCACGCTTAAGTTTACCAGATGTCATTGATAACATGATCAAGCCCTAGCGTGCGGAGTGTTGATTTGAGAGGCTTCCCTGTTTCGATGTCCCAACCTAAGATCTGATAGTAATTATCGATCATTGCATCCCAATGTGGCTGGATACCGACTCCTTTAGTTGGTCCATCGAGGGGAGTCGATCCATAGCGTGTTGAGGGGCGATCATGGTCTCGGGTGATTCCTACGCGAATATTGAACGCACGCATCAGATTCACGGAGCGTAATCCCATTGTTCGGGCTTCTTCTTGAGTCATCTCCCAGCCAGTGACAGCGTTCACTGCATCGGTTAAGAGCGGCATGTTGGTACGAGTGTTGAAGCGACACGTTCCTAGTGAATCCTCAAACACCATCAAGCCTTTCGCGGTTGCTTCATAAGTTGAGACCTCAACAGGGTATCCAGGTCCACTAAGTTCTGGCGTCGTGACGTAAGTGGCTGTTTCTAGGGTGCCCGTGTTTGATGTGCACGTATCGAACATCTCTTTCCATCGTGTGCGGTGATCGTGCCCACGTGGAGTGTTTCCTTTCATCGTATAAATTGCTGCGGCAGCGGCCTCGCCTCCTTTCTGCTGTGATGCTCGCATCACGCCTTGAGCAAAGAAGTCTCCACAGCCATTTCGATGAGCAATCATATGCAATAACTGTTTCACAGCTTCAGGATCACCCCACTTAGGCTCCAAACCATCGAGTTCATTGAGCTGAATGAGACCCCGCTCATAACATTCCATAATCCACCCAATTAGCCACCCGGATTCATTATTATCCATGCCTAATTGATCGGTTATCGCTGAGAGCATAAACGCTGCATCGACATCTTTCACATCTATGACGGGGCCCCACGCTGCCAGTTGCTCATATTCTGGTTCTTCCACAACAGTTCCTTCATATGGACCGTAGGTTACACGCATCATGGTTGCATGGTTCAATCGACAAGCCCAGCACGGATGGGGTTGAGGGTCAAAAGTCTTTCGAATATACTCTTCACTAAATCCAAACAATTCCTTTTCTGAAATATCCCAAAGATTTGTCGTGTAATTCTTGATAGGGAGAGTACCTCGCCCCGAATTCTGACTTCTATAGACCCCACCGACTGTTCCTGAAAACGTTTTTACATTTTCATAAAGTTTTGAGCTAATTGCTCGGAGTGTCTCAGTATCATGTTGGAGCACTTTTTGATGTCCCCGTGTCACTGCGATCGCTTTTAGCTTTTTGGATCCCATAACGGCACCTGTTCCATTATGAGCTGCCGCGTGTCCCTTATCAACAAAAACGCCTGCAAAACGTACGAGTGTTTCGCCCGCGGGTCCGATTGATGCCACACTCATCTGTAGATCTTTTTTATTCAACCCTGTTTTAATCAAATCAGTGGTTTCATACGTGTCTTTCCTTAGTAGGTGACTTGCATCACGTAACTCAGCTTGACCGTCATTAATAAGGAGATACATCCATCGTTGAGCAGCCCCCTGTACGATAATCCCATCATACCCTGAGAACTTTAAGAACGCTCCCAAATAGCCATTTGCTTGGGTTGCCGTAGCTCCATTAGTTAACGCACCTTTGGTAATGACGGAGATTGTTCCTGAGCCTCCAATCGATGTGCCTCCAAGAGGGCCCGAAGCTATAATGAAGCGATTCTCAGGATGAGACCAATCAAGTTCTGGCGACACTTCATCATAAAGTATCTTTGATCCTAAACCGGTGCCTCCAATATACTGTCGCAGAACAGATTCGTCAAAGCTGATATCATTGCATTCACCGTGCTCCATGTTCACTTTCAGAAACTTTCCCGCATATCCTTTCACTTTTCGTTGCGACATTGTAAAACCTCTCAATAGATCATTATAAACGATAAGACTTCAAGTTGATATAAAGATTTAATCCAAGAATATGTTTCATTTTTGTCTATAATCAGTCTCTCTAAGTGATGTTCACAAGCACCATATACTCTAGCCTACTACAAGCCTAGGATCAGCATGGGTACAAGACTTCAAAACTGGCTAAGTAAGATCAGTAACAAGCAGACCAAAAGTCTTCATAGAAGAAGGTGGATGATGTTTGCCCACTGGTGCTGTACAGAGATTAACCCACTCACTGGGCAACCTTACTTTGCATACCCGCCAGAAGCAGTAGATGATGCCATTTATCAAGACTTCAAAACTCTAGGTACTGACTTCCTAGACAAGTACAGGGATATTCTCACCAAGTATTGTGCCAGCCTCTCTGACATGAAGAATAATACAGTTGTCAGTTATATGGGAAGCGTCAAGTCTTTCTTCAGCTTTGAATGTGGTGTTTCCATTAAACTCCCCAGAGGAACCATCCCTTCCCCAGAATTAGCTGTAGGAGAACATGAACTCACCTTAGCAGATCTTCGAGCCATGCATGCCATAGCCAGTTGGGAAGGCAAAGCAAGAATTTCCACAGCTCTCTTAGGATGGGGAGTCTCAGACTTTCTAGCCCTCAAAGTCAAGGACATCAAAAGAGAACTACAAAAAGTAGATGCAGATGGCTTTGTGGCTTTTACCACAGATAGAATCAAGACCAGAAAGCACAGTGTTATGGCTGTGGGAGTCCTCACACCAGAAGCTGTAGAAGACCTCACCAAATACCTTTCCACCATACCCAGTTCTCAAGAATACTTATGGACCACCAGAACTCCACAGGGAATCAATGACTGGCTGAAATCTTTAGCAGAGAAAGCAGGGATCATACCTACAGGAAGAATCAGATTTCATTCCTTCAGAAAATTCATGTTCACCATAGCTGAAGCCAGTGTAGACACCAAGTTTGCCAAACTCATTATAGGCAAGAAAATCAATTACTCAGACCTAACTTACAGCACAGGATTAGTAAAAAGAGTGTTACAACACTATAAACAAAAAGTGTATCCCCAAGTGCAACTCATCAGTTTATCTCAGAACCAGCAAGATCTTCAAGCACAAATGCATCAGCAAACCCAAGAGATCCACGCGCTCAAGACAAGTTTGTACACCCTACAAAAACAAAATGTGGGACAGGGCCAGCAGCTTCACACCTTGCAAGAGCAGCTCCTCCACCTGCAGAGATCCAGTTATAAACAGCAGCTCACAGCCATTTACCTGCAGCAACAAGTCATAGTCCAGCATATCAGGAGCCTACTCGCAATCTACCAAGATCACTCCAGTCCAGCTCTCAAGCAGCAGATTCAACAGCTGTACCAAAGAGGCTTAGCCCTTCATAAGCAGCAACAGATTCATCTAGAGCAGATCGAACAGACAGATCCAACTTATCTCCAACATAGCCCTCAAATGCAAGCCATCTTTGGAGATCTATTTCCTGCTCCCATCCAGATTCTCACTGAATTGGGCTTTGCCCTCCCCGCTTCAGCCATCCAGCAACTCCAACAACTTCTCAAAGCCACATAACTCTAGTTATTAACTGTTAATATCAGAAACTATCAAAAAGTGTAAACACACCCTTTCTTTAGTAGATAGATAAGGTAGCAAAAACAAGCTCAATTTAGGCTCCTTTTCTAGAGTTTCATGGTATAGACTACATTACTGGGATAATGTAGTTTGCAATCACTTACGCGCGCGTGTAATAGCTAGCTATAGCTAGCGTGTTGTTAACACAATCACATTGCTCATGCCACTAGCTAGCTAGAGTATACCAAAAATTCGCTGATAACAATACGATATTGGGATTGAAGACTTCAAACAGCGACCCCTCCCTCTGATCCCACTTCACTCGTTAAATAATTCGTTCACTTTCATTTTGTGTGGCGATAGAGAAGGGAGCGCGCGCGTTACGCACGCTCGTACATGCGTATAAATATATTATGCTATTTCTAATTCTATTATCTAATTGTATATCCAGGAGCATTAAAGCACTTATGGCAGCCAAAAACGTGCTATTTATCAGTGGATCGTTGGGTTTAGGGCATATTGGACGCGATCTTGAAATCGCCCGCGCGTTAAGAAACGAGTGCTCCAATATCATGATTTCTTGGATCGCTGATGATCCTGCAACGCAGGTGTTGCTAGACGCAGGAGAAATTCTCCTCCCCGAAGCCGTAAAAATGAATCACGGTAATCAGACATTAGATGACGCTGCTACCGATTATAGCGTTAATCTGACCCAGTGGGTTATGAAGATGCGCTCAGCATGGTCACAGAACACCGACTTTTACGCGCAACTGTTCGAACAGCATCGCTTCGATTTGGTCATCGGGGATGAGACGTATGACCTTCAGATTGGCCTAGCTGAAACCCCCCAGTTGAAGCAATTTCCCTTTGTCATCATCTATGATTTCCTTGGCTTAGATACGGTCACTTCGAACCCTATTGACCATCTCGCAACCTATATGACCAATCGGCTCTGGGTAAAGTCACTAACCCAACACCCCCCATTTGGGGATCTATTTCTCTTTCTCGGCGAGAAAGACGACGTACCTGATCGATCCTTTGGATTCCTTCTCCCTAACCGACGAGCCATTGCCAAAAAATATCTTGATTTTGTAGGATACATTCTACCGTTTAATCCCCAAGAGTACTTGGACCCCCTTCAAGTGCAGGCAAGCCTAGGATATTCTGCGAAGCCGTTAATTATTTGTTCGATTGGTGGTACTGCGGGAGGGAAACCGCTTCTCGAATTATGTGCTGACGCGTACCCCCTCATCCAAAACGCATTTCCCGATCTGCATATGGTGTTAGTGTGTGGTCCACGACTATCCCCTGATTCCATCAAGGCACCATCCGGAGTTGAAGTCCGAGGGTATGTGCCGGAACTCTACAAGCATTTAGCTGCATCCGACCTCAGTATCGTCACCGGTGGTGGCACAATCACCCTCGAATTAACCGCGCTGCAACGCCCTTTCATCTATTTTCCCTTTGAGAACCATTTCGAGCAGGAAATCGATGTCGCCCACCGATGCCAGCGTCATCACGCAGGCGTCCGCATGAAATATTCGACAACCACACCACAGCAATTAGCGGACGCAGTCATCGCGAATCTGGATAATCCCGTCGCGTACACCCCGATTGCAACAGATGGCGCACAGAAAGCAGCGAAGCTAATCAGTAACCTGCTATAAAGTACTTTTGAGCGTCTTATATGCTATCGTACATGTTGCCGTCTTACGCTAACGCACGTGCACATAGTTAAATCATACAAACAATCCTTCCAAGGACAGTATGGTTTATGATGTGAGTTTCATTAGCTGCCGCGCTTCGTCCTCCATGTACCCAAAGTAGCGACGTACGTGACCCCAATAATTCAGAAGGTCCTCAATAGAACAGTGAAATGCTTGTTCCGCTTGAAACCGACTATTCTGATCTAGGATCATCGTGAGAACGGGGCCAAGAGTCCCAAGCGCGTACCGGACACAACTCGCGGCATATCCCAAACGGACATCTTGCCGATTTCCGTCCCATCCAACATCGCGTAACCCGGTTACATAGCCCTCAAAAATGAGGTCTTCAAATCGCTGAGCATCAGCGACATCCACGTCAAAGAAGGCCACGCTGGCATTCATCAGCGGATTCAGATCTGCACCAATTGGACCCCGACCTACAAACGCCCAATCGATAAGCACAGTGTCAAACTGCTGTCCTGTGATACGACGAGCAAAAAGATTCCGCCGATGCACGTCGAAATGGCAGATCGTTTGCGGGAGCTGATCGAGCGCATTGAGAAACAGGCCACGATCATCCCAGAGATGAAACACTCGTTGCATCAGCTCATCAGGTAGCCACCCTCGCACTAATGGATGATCCTGCGATTGGCGAAGCAGATCGATACACGGCGCGGACTGCTCCACATAGTGTCGTAACCAATCTCGACTCAACCATGAATAGTCCGGCAAAGTTTCCTGTGTTACAAAGGTACCATTCAACTGGCCAAGGTGACGAGCAACAACGCGATAGTGCGCGAGCGGCCAGGGATCAGCTACATCATTAACAACATCCTCGAGCCAGATCAAGCACATCCCCTCCGCGGACTCAGCGACGCCAAACAGGCGTGGTGCACGCAGTCCACCGGGAAGCATGGTTAACCACCCCGATTGATAGACATCAACTTCTCGTTTATAGTAATCCCACGCATGCACAGAGCGATTACCACTAGGATGAATGGTTTTCAGAATCAGTGACCAGGGTATTTTTCTTCCCTGATCCTCGCTATCTCCCGAATACCGATAGATAGCGGTTCCTTTGCCAACGCCACCATGCAACTGCTCCTGATGCCAGTTGAGAACCTGAATCTTACTGTTCTGCATAGCGTATTGTACGATAGGTGTAAGTGTCGTAGTTGTGACGGTTAATGGTTGTGGTTTGTGTGATTCATTTAGTTCATTCAAATTTCGGGGCAAGCAGCAACACTCCACGTAATGTAAGAGTAGTCGTTATCTCAAATATTTAATGCCTTCAAACCAGGTAAAGAGCTGATTGCAGGAGCGCGCGCGCATTCTATTTTAGGGAAAAAAACGCGTTTCAGTAAACGTCTAGGAATCATTGCACTGCTTCTACCCGTTCTATTCAATCTCGCGTCGATACCAATAGCGATTGCTCAACAGCAAATAATTGATAGCGACATTAAAACTGGAGACAAATTGAAAGTCGTTGTGATGTTCTATAAAGATACAGGGGAAATTGACCCAAACTGGGATTACTATTCAATCAGAATCCAGATTGAAGATATTTACTCAAAAAATGATCCTTATGTAAATCCTGGCGATGCCAATGTGTGGGTAAACTGTCCAAGCCAAGCTCAAGAGGCACCAATAAACCATAAGCCAACAGCAGGGTTCTATTCTGGTGAAGGTGATATCACATTCTCCTTTCATGGCATAAGTTATACCATACACAGAAATGCTAAATATGTCTATTACAATGAATTTTCAAATGGACCTGGTCATAGAGGCTTTCACTGGGACATCACCAGTGTGACAGGAGGGATCTGATACGGCTGGATATTTCTTGATTATTGTGAATTTTCTGTTGGAATCAGAGTTCCCCAAGGATTCAAACCAGGCATCGACGTTGATACTCATTGTGTCTGGTACCGATGGTTTATTTTCTTCGTATGGTGGGATTCAGACGAATGAGTCTTAAATGCACAAGTTGACCCGCCTGAAGCAATCTATCCTTCAGGAATCTATAAACGTCCAAAGCTTGGTTACCGACCACCGAGAAAGGCACGTGTTCCAGAACATCTGCAGTCACCTACTCCTCCCCAGTAGTAAACTAACATCTAAAAGCTCTTCATAGGATGAGAAATCATCAAATAAAGGGTTCAATTTTTTTATTATAATTTCTTATAAGGAATACGCGCGCGCTCTATCTCGGTCTGTTGCGTGTGGTATGACTGATAGAACCGGGTAATGTTGTTTTTAGTACAGTCACGGTTCTTTAGCAAGCTGTTCCAGGAGAGCTTTGCGTTGATCTGAAGATAAACTGTTTAGTGTGTTTAGTAGGTCAGTATTGGTATTTGGATCTACCTTGGTGGGTTCGAGTGTCTGCTGGGGGCTCACGTAAGGTTGTCCATAGAGTACGCGTCGGTTTTGTCCACCGATCAGGTGAGTTTCGATGTTAGCTAGCTAGCTAGCTAGCAAACAAACAGAAACTTGATAAACCTCTCAAGAACTATGAAATCGGAGAGAGTTGTGACCGTCAATAAATCGATCTTTTCGGGAAATCATTACGAAATGGGTTTTCAACAAGGAAAACAACACCGTCAATCGATTCAACGAGTAATCAAAGTCCTTCTGGAATCTGATGTTATAAATGAGATTAAACCCAAATTTCTACCTCGAAGGCTATTCTTTGCTCTTGCCAAGCAACGAGCTAAAAAACTCTTGAAAAAGGACATAATTGACGCCTATCCTAAACAGGCAGAACGGTTAAGGGGAATCGCCGACGGCGCATCCATGGGACTCTCCTCAATTCTCTTTATTCAGATGACGGAAATACTAGTGGGCTGTACATCCGTAGCGCTTTCATCCAAAAGATTTTCCACAGGTGAGCCCATCGTCGCAAAAAATTTTGATTACCTAAACTTCACTGAGCCTTTCAATCTTGTATGCGAATCAAATCCCAATGAAGGCTACAAAACACTAAGCTGTAGATTTACCCCTCTGATCGGAACAATTGACGGCATGAATGAGCACGGCTTATCCGTCACTTACAATCTTGCACTATCTACTGACACTCCCGATGTCTATGTTCCAACTTCGATCATGTTACAAGAAATGTTAGAAAACTGCAGGAACACACAGGAGGCTGTTGATTTTATTCTGAACGCCAAGAGAGGAGGACACGACGCGCTCATAACAATTGTCGACCCAACTGACAATTTAAAAACTTTGGAGCTTTCGTCCAAACATGCAGCTGTACGCGAATTAGAGGATGGTTATGTCGTCAACACTAATCACTATCGAACGAAAGAGATGCAGAAAGTAAGTCAAGCGTCAACCGAGTCTAGCATTGCGAGATATACCCGAGCCAAAGAACTTATACATAATACAAAGACACAAACGGAAAAATCAATCATAAATATCCTCGCAGATCACGGAAAGAACAATAATGCTTCGAACCTTACAATCTGCCGCCATGACAAGTATGCCAGCACCATAAGATCCACACTTTTGTATCCCAAAACAAGAAACGCCAAAGTACTCTTTGGACACCCTTGCGAAAACTCGTACACACCACTTTCGTTCTCTTGAAGTTTGAGAGTTCCTGTCGCTAGCTACGCGCGCGCGTATAATCGCAGGGGACTTCCCTGCTAAAGCACACATGATGCCCAGTCTCTTCAAGCTGCTTCAGGACCTCGCTTGAAAATCGACTTCGTGCCGTGCCAACAAATGTGAAAGATGCGCCTAGATCGTGTAAGGTTTCCACAGCTTTCTCAGCGGTAAAACCTGATGTGGAGGCAATGACAAGTGTATGAATACCCTGTTCTTCAGCAACTCGTTTCACAAGTCCAAGTGTCGTATCGATATATCCTCTACCTTCTGTTTCAAAATACGTTATAGGATTCACTACGATAACAATGAATCGAGATATCCCACTTTACTTTTGTGGTACAGCTAGCTTACTTCTGGGATTGAAAGTCTTCAAATAGGGGAAACTAGCTCGCTATAAGCAAAGATCTTTGAGAACATTTATCGTGCGAAGATCATATTAATTCATGAAGCGAGTATTGAGCTAGAGAAGGGGATCAATGTGAAATATGTCTGGATCCGATCCATTGCGCTCGCATTGCTTCTTACGATCATCCAGCTGAGTGTCTTCTTTCTTTCAGCCGGGCATTTTCAGATCCCTCGAGCGTGGCTGTACTTTGGCATTACTTGTGTGTACTTTGTGTTGAGTAACATTATCGTTTATCAATCGAGTCCCGATCTTGTTGCTCAACGGTTGACCCGACGACGAGTGGGATCCAAGCGGTGGGATGACGTGTTGATGCGCGTGAATAACCTCATCTTACTCATCGTTGTGCCCATGATCACCGGATTCGATGTTGGCAGGTTTCTCTGGTCCAATCTATCCATCGATTTTCTAGTCAGTGGTGTAGGGCTCTATCTGTTCTCCTCTGTGCTCGTTGTGTGGGCGATGGTCGTGAATCCGTTTTTTGAATCAACGGTACGCATCCAAACAGAGCGAGCCCATACCGTGATAACGAAGGGACCGTACCGGTGGGTGCGACATCCGGGGTATGTAGGGGCGATTCTGTGGGCAATATCGATTCCACTGATCTTTGGCTCTGTGGTCGCTTGTGTTCCAGTGGGACTATATGTCGGGTTAACGGGGTTTCGGACGTTCTTAGAAGATCGAACGCTCATGGAGGAATTATGTGGATATTCCGAATATGCGGTGCACGTACGGTATCGACTCTTCCCATTCATTTGGTAAACCCAAATCGTGACATCGAACCTCCAGTGATTGTGAAAATCGGGAATAGCTAGCTAGAAGAATCTGGGATTGAAGACTTTAATAGAAAGAAAAAGGAGTGACGCTTTGATAGACAATTGGTATCGATGGCTTACCAGAAACCGCCTTTCACGGTGATGGTGACCTCGAGGTCAAGAGCGGCGAGACTTGCCGCGGTATAGGTGAAATTATATGACCCCGCAGAGAGCATAATCCAGTCGCTTTGAAACACCGTCTGGTCATTCTGCGTCATCGCGTGACTCCAAACCTCAGTGTCTCCTTGAAGAATCTGAGCTGTCCACCACGTTGATCCTGTCGCCACTACGACATCTACGCGGACCTGACTTTGCAACACCGACAACTCCAAGGCTTCCTGTTGTGTATCCGCTCCAATCGTAAACGACACGGGAAAACGTATGGCGATACTTGGATACGTGAAAAGCGTATACAGTCCTATCCCGATGATGAGTACGCCCACCACGAGCATCACACGTCTGTTCACAGCATTCCTAGCTAGCTAGCTAGCTACATCTAGCTGTCAATACTGAGATAATACTTCGATCTGGGATTTAAGGGCTTCAAATGAGAAGTTCGAAAAAGAGAGGAGTTAGGTGCCAACGCTAGCTAGCTATGAAGACTGGGTGGAAGAGGAAAACATCGCGCTATCTGGCACTCGCGTGTAATAATAGCGTCATCCGAAGATCATTTAAGCAATGATAATCCTCAAACAAATAGGAGCGTGTTTAAAACGCCCACCAAGCGATTACGCGCGCGCGCGTCGGTATTCTCGATATAGATCTTCGTGCTAGCTCGCTACAAATATCACAATATATCAGTTATTCTATAGAGTTAACTAGCCTTTCAGAAGCTGATTATTATATTCATGTCTGATTTTGTCGTGCTGATCGCTTTTACTTGCGTATTTATTACACATCAATGGAAATACTTTCAGCAATGAAAGGTGAAGTTCGATGAAGTGGCGTGAATTATTCGCAAAAACGGAACAAAGACATATCGTCCGTCTTCCCTGTCGGAAACGAGTTAAACGACCAAGAAAAACTACATCATTCGAGCGAACTTAGTTTGTTCCAGATGGTGGTTATGTATGATTGAATACCTCATCGGTCTGCGGGCGTTCCTTGGTATCGTGTATGGATTAAAACAGCGCGCCCACAACTATGAAGCAAACTAGCTTGTGCATAACCAAGTCGAGTGACCTACCGCTCACTTCACAGCGAGTGCATATACTAGCTAGCTGGCGCTTAGGATTTCCTGTTAACCGACGATGCTCTCTTCAAACTGGAACTGGGGACAACGTCGATCGATAGGAAAGCCACTGGCACCAGTGGCACAGACGACGAATTCAACTTCATCGTTTCCACGCATATGTGCGATGGCGTTGCTGCACAGTTCACAGAGATACTGTTGAAAGACTTTCATTGAATCACTGCTGTAGCTTTTACATTACTGAATGTACAAAATGGTTACGCTCTCCTGGTACGCGCGCGCGCCTCTACAGTGAGAACGGCGAGGTTCAGACTATAGACTGTACTATAGTACAGTACTGGAGAAGGAGCATTATGGAAAAGAGGCGCTCTAATTTTGTAACTAATATTCTCGTTAAGGATTCATCTTCTTCAAGGGTTTGTTACATTGAGGACATTTACCCTCAACTACTTCTCGTGAAGGAATGTATGTGCCACATGTTGAGCAATAGTATTGCTCGACAGGAGGGGCAGTAAACCCTGATCTCCCTCCCCGCTCAAAAGCAAATCCGGTTCGTCCTCCGCGCGTCAGGTAAAAGCCATGTGCTAAATCATCAGGATACCAACCAGAGTCAAGGGGGGCATCCTCAAGATACGCTCCACAATGCGGACAGTAGGCGACATCATTGCCTTCAATCGTCTTCTGACAATGGGGACACTTGACCTCTTTTTCAGACAATTTGCTTCCCCACCCCGCTTACTCGTCTCGATTTCAAGTGCGTAGTGCTGTTAGGGCACTCTAATAGTGAATCAACTATTATACGCTTTTCCTCAGTACAAATAGCGTAGTAAATACTCATGAATGTAACGGTATCTGAAGATTTTATGATCGTATGATATTTAACAATGATGGCTTGAGCTGAAAAAGAATGGAATACTCGTTATTCCACCGCGCTGATTCGTACGAGTTCTGAGCTTAAATCGCGCGCGCGTCAGGACCTTCAATAACTACAAAAAATTCTCTTGGCATCTAGATCATCCTAACTCATAAAAATTCTAGAAATATCACGCTAGTTAATGATATGGAAGAGCTATATGTTGTTTGGGTTTGGGGTTAAAATTTAACGAAAAAAAAATTCCCAAGCCAAGTACTCAGCGTGAGTTCTGATACTGGACGGTGCTTCTGGACAGTCTGGTGCAGGCTGAATCAGCGTGACCGAGGGCACCTCCTTTTTGGTACGTCACTTCGCTGTCAAAAAGGATGGTGCACGTGCCTCAGGATACCGCGTGCCTCACGGAATCAAAGCGTATACTCGTGAACAGCGTGGTAACACAGGTATGTGGTTGAGGCAGGGACAGAGTGTTAATCATCATGATAATAATATATAATAAAGCCGTATTCTCGAATATGCCTCTTTTCAGGGGTGACGTGGACATAGTCGTATTCCGCGAGATAAGAAGGAAAACGAAAAGTGAGGTAGAGGAGAAGTGTGCTAGCTAGCTTTCGGAAACGAAAGTAACTAGCTGGTTGATTCTTTTCGTGTAACGGCTGTGCGAATCATTGTGACTTCCATGCAGATGATCACCAGTGTACACCAAAACGATAGTACAAACCAGATGATCGGCGTGAAGCCTCCAATCGTGAAGTTGAACGCTGCGGTAATGATCCCGATAAAGAAGCAAATGAGTAATGGTATTTCCATCCAATTATGATATTTTGTTATATTACGCTTTTCTTTTTCATACTCTTCATCAGATAGATGTGACAGTTACTCACCTCCTACAGACTCTATGTGCGTGTGAAAAAGGGAACTCAGACTGACTCACAAAGACTTGAAAGAGTGTTATAGAGAGTATGCTGGATAGAGCTAATAAAGAGATCGTCTTTAATCCCAGTGGGGCTAAAACATGCTGATGTACTGGCTCTCCAACAATGTGTTCAATCCTCTCCTTAGCATACTCCTACGTTCGCCTTTTCGCTCACTGCTCCCTGACAACTGGGTGATCCTAACCTACACGGGCAGAAAAACGCAGAAGAAACGCTCGCTCGTGTTTCATGTCGCACCGTACAACGATGAATATATTGTCGTGCCTGGATGCTTTGGTCAACTACCCAATTGGTGGCGCAACTTTCGTACAGAGTCTAAGGTCGACATGTTTTACAAGGGTAAAACAATGGAATGCCTCGCACGAACAATCGAACATGATGAGACAGAGGCGGTGCCTCGACTCGCAGAATATGTACGGCATTTCCATGCGGATCTCATTGGAATAACACCTGAGACAACGGAAGAACAATTCAGCGAGTTAGTAACCACGGCTGCTAGAACGTATCCAATCGTGACTATCAGACAGCGGTCAAGCGCTAGTGGTTCCTAGCGCATGCGCGCGCGCCTTTTTTTCTGTGTCAATTCTCGTCTGATGCCTGATGGTCTATCATATTCAGGAAAAATATTTGGTAAAAAGATATTTGGGTTGTATTACTTTGATTTCTTTCCCCTAATATGTCTCCAAACCCCTAACAGTATGTTGTATCTTGGGACTTCGCTCACGTATTGTCGGTATTCATCGCCCCATTTCTCTATATTGCTTTTTTCTTCGAGATGTGATGCGATGGATATGTATACCATCATCAGGGCGATGGCGACAACCGTAAGGATTGTGAAGTGGGTGTATTGACTGAGAATAACGGGGAAAAATATGAACCATGTAATACTGGTGAGATTTTGTGGGTGTCTTACAAACTGATAAAGCCCCTCCCTGTAAAAGATAATGGTTTCATCAGCTCTGTTAATCCCGCCTCTGGCTTTGTGTGTAAGGTTCGCCCAGATGAAAAGAACGGTACCAAGTGCAACGATAACAATTGATACGTATATGACGACCGATGGAATTGTGAAGCTCTGCAGTCCGCTGAAGAACGCTAGAAAATCGAGATCTAGTGCTTGTGCAATAGGGGGAAGTAGCCATAGAGCAAAAAACGCAATCCATAAGGCAATAAACAAGACGAGTACATGCGGGCGCGCGATGCTTGCTCCACTTTCGGTAAATCCTCTTTCAATGAGTAGTTTATATGCTTCTTTGTGAGTAATCTCCCCTTTCTGAAGTCTCTCCTCTAGATCCCTTACTTTTCCATCATCCCTCTCTTTCATGCAAAAACCCCCCCACGTAGCTGTTAACAATTTTACGTATTTTTACCTAGCTAGCTAGCACCAGCATTTCCCAGATTTTTTCACGTGAAGCCTTGATGATGATTGATTGTTCTGTCCTCCCCAAAACGTCAACTCAGTAAGTACTACGTGAAAAATTACTTTAATACATATTAAGATGGTAAATAATTGTATTTCTAGTACACTTCTGTACATATAAAAACGCTAATTGATCGTAGCTAGCTAGCGTCTCTGTGTGTGTCTTGCTCGTGCCAAACAAATTCCATAAACGAGCCTGTGATCTGGTAACCGTGATATATTGATACGCTAGCTAGCCAGTTCGGGTGACGTGGGCGTAGTCGTATTCGACGAGATAAGAAGGAAACACGCCCGTGTGATGCTCTCTGAAAATACGCGCGCGCTTATTCTGTTCTGGACTTTATTTGCATAAACACTATATTCTCATGTATAATATAGTAAGAGTTGACTACGATTGTCATCTCAATGGCTCCAGGAACGTATCGACCTCATTCGTGCGTCCTATAAACGATTATTAAAGTATAGTCTCCCTTTGATCAGCGTCTACATCTTCGTCAATGTTGGCGTGGTGTTTGGGTGGTTGAACAGTAGCACATTGATTCCTGCCATGGGCGTCACCTGGATTGCCACCATCGGACTATATGTAATAGACTATGCCGATCCTCCTCTGCGACGAAACGTTCCACTTATCGCGATTCTTGTTTTTGCTAGCATGATTGCAGCCTATACCGTCATCACGCAGTGGGATGATATTATGTGGGAAGCCACGATGCGCTTCCAATATACGTTACACGATGCGAAGGGAGATGTAGTGCCAAACATGATCTTAGAAGCTAATGATGTCAACTACACGAAAATCTATTACTTATCAAACACCGCGTCAATACCATTTCGTCTTGTGGATTTAGATGGGCAGCTTGTGGGAGTGCAACAACATTGGTCTAAGAGCCGTGTCCAGCCGAATGACACGATCACGATTTCCTTCTGGGTGCGGGAACCGTTACCGCAGAACGAAATCATCGAAGCCCGCCTTGTCCCCCTCACATCTTAAATGATTATACGCGCGCGCGAAGTGACGTACCAAAAAGGAGGTGCCCTTGGTCACGCTGGCTCATCCTGAGCCTGATGTATCAGGAGCACCGTCCAGTTCCAGAACGCTGAAGGGTGCTATATGGCACGTGAATTTTTTTTTTTTCGTTTAATTTTAATCCTAAAACCCACACCTCTCCTTTACTTTAGTTTTACACTTGGCCATTGCCATATTCACACAATCCTCTCTTCCCAGCACTACCTCTTCTTTCATATATACTCACACTCTCTCCACCGCACCGCACACACAAGATGATAGAATGCATATGAAGGCATATCACCCTGTAATGGAGAAAACGGTTATATCTGGAATTGAGGCGCGTATAATTCTCAATGCGCGCGCGTAAAACAGAAACAATTATATTATCATAAGCTCATCACGCTATTTCTCAACGAATGAATGGTGTATCGTGAGGAGTATGCAACAACGTCCACGTGTATCCATTGCCTCCTTGTCTGACAGCAATGATTATGATGTTTTAGTTAAAACGACGCTCGATTTGGTGGGTGGGCTATCCTCGTATGTACGGTCGGGTCAAAGAGTCTTCATTAAACCCAATGTATGTGGAGGTGTGCCGTCGAAGCCGGGAAGCTACACGAATACCCAGGTGTTAGCCGCGTTGCTCACACTGTTACATGAACAAGGTGCGCAGGTTTCTGTTGGTGAAGCAGACTCTTGTATGTACGCTGCCAGTGTAATGTTGC
>JAOZHK010000032.1 GCA_026014905.1 Candidatus Bathyarchaeota archaeon | reverse complement strand
AAAATTTCCAGCAGCAAAGGGAAGTAATAAAGGGATGAATTCTTGGATGCGTGATCCAACGAGTAAAGCGACACCTGTACCTAGAATTGCGATAAGAGCGGTTAAGACATTAAAGAGAATGGCGCGGGATTTTGTAAATCCACCGTATAATAGTACACCGAAATCACCGATTTCTTGGGGAATCTCGTGTAAAATAATGGCAATAGTCGTAGAGATTCCCAACGAGATATTTGCTAGGTAGCTGCCCCCGATAATAAGACCATCGATAAAGTTATGGATCGCGTCACCAAAAAGGTTCATATAAGCGAACGAATGGGGGTGATCGGGGGAAGTAGGGATATGGCAGTGACGCCATTGTAAAAAAGTCTCGATAGCAAAGGATACGATGATGCCTCCCAAGATCAAGAGAGAAACGTGTATTTGAAAGCCAATTCCTTCGATCGCTTCGGGTATTAAGTGAATGAACGCATCACCAAAAAGGGCTCCCGCTGAAAAGCTAACTAAAAAGATGAGGGGTCTAGTCATTTGTTCTTGTTTATAAGTAAATGTCATTACTCCAACAAGGGAGATTGCACTCACCGATAGCACACTGATAACTCCAATAATCCACACCATCTGTGACGCCTTCTCCATCGTGGAATAGGATTGCATATATCTTTTGTTGAGGAGTATTAAAGTCATCGGAGTACACGGACAAAATGCAAAAGGTTTCTGCGAATACGAAGTTTGTAGCTTTACGTTCCGATTTCACTGCGTAATAGCATCGGTTCAGAACTGAATCGCGATGTCTTCAAGATGCAAATGTTTAGAATGCACTGCGGTAGATGAACTCCCGCTTGCCCGAAATTGCATTTGCGATGTCTCAAAATGTCTCTAAATGTCCTATTTTTCATTATTAGAGAATCTATATCATAGTTCTCTTATAGAAATAGGGAGAGCGTATCGTTAGTATCGATCACTACTCCTAATTAAGATTTGAAAAATAATATCCTCTTCTTATAATTAGGATCGCGCGTCAAGAGTTAGACAGTTTCTGATGAGGTGGGTTTCATGAGAACCCGGATGCCGAGGCTGCCTAGAATAAGTAGGCCGAGATTAAGGATGAAGAGAACGCGTAGCCCGGAGACAAGGTATATCGTACTCATCGCAGTCGGCGCGATTGCGAATCCTAAATATCGTGTAAAATTAAAGACTGATGAAGCGCTTCCCCGTGATGAACCTGCTGACTCTAGCGTCAGGGTTTGGGCTGCGGTAAGTACGATACGTTGGACGCTACCAAAAAGTGTAAACGTTGCAAGATAATTCCAATATGAGTCGGCTATTAGGAGAAGTGTCTGGGGAATCAGCATGGCGATAAATCCGCCAAGTATTGTCCATCGTGTCCCCCAGCGCGTTATGATAGAACCACTCAGGGCAGAGAAGAGAATCCCAACCACCCCTACTACCGCTAAGAATACACCGATGTCAGCTTGGGTGATAGCAAGTGGAGGAAGTGATAGGTGATCAGCAAGTAATGGTTGAATCCCTTGAAACGTGAAAAAAAGGAGAAATCCAGCTATACTTGCAGCGAGGACGCCGCGGTTCTGTAGGGACTGGCGAAGCTGTTGTATAACTTGTGATTCTGTTCGCGATGATTGTTGCAGAGTCCGAGTAGTCATGAATCCTAATCGTACTAGTAACGTCATAAGGCCACTATATGCCGCAAGAACTAACGGGACTATCCGCCATTCGATACCTGCAAGATATCCCCCGATCAATGGACCCAAGGTGGTAGCCATTCCGATAAACATGCCGTAGATACCCATAACTCGCCCCCTTTGCGAGGGCGTCGTGAGGTCTGCAACTAAAGCCATTGTAATAGGCATGATAAATGCGGAGCCTATTCCTTGTATTATCCGCGACAGATAAAAAACACTGAGACTCGGAGCGAAGGTAGCTAAGACCGAGCCGCCGGTAGATAAGCCTAACCCACAGGTCAGGACGGTGGGTCGATGAAATCGATCAGATATTGTTCCAGAGATCAGGTTCAGCAATGCGAAAGGCAGCATATGAAAAGTGAGTGAGAGCGCGATGAGATCAACACTGACTCCAAATTCGGTTTTAAGGACAGGGACAAGAGGATTATAAGCTAAAATGATCAGTGGATCTAATAATGCGGATCCATACACAAGAAGATGATGTTTTGAAAAACCCATGCATCCACAACCCTCTAGCTATCGATAGATGGTTTAAGACTTTTTCTGTTCCATTTATGCTTTTTAGCACACATTCATATAGCTAGCTGTTCAGAAGGGGCTTCCATAGTTTGTCCTCTCTCGATGTTGTCACGTGCGTACTTAGACTCTCCTGTTAGCTAACCAAGCTCGCGCGTTAGAGAAGCTAATTACTTGTTGACTGGCCAGGGTGATTCGATGGTTCGTTCTTCTCAACTTCGGAGGAGGATAGATCAGTGTCTGATTGTCGTTTTTGCTTTAACGCGGATTGGAGAGGATGGGTCTCGAGGTTCGATGCTCTCTTCAGATATTGTCGAAATTTCATCGCATTCACCTGACGCTCTGCAAAATCTTCTGAATTAATATTGATAAAGGAAATGATACTTTGATCTAGAGGATTATTCACTAACATACTAGTTTTCTTCTTATATAGAGTCCACAACCGTCGAAGTTTGCGTTTTAGCATTCAATACATAAGATTAAGATCTCCCATGATCGTAAATAAGGGAAGAGTGAGCCAAACTGGCTATTAAATACTTGATCACCGCTAAGCAAATACCTGAAGGCATTAAACTTCTTCTGTGGAATCAGAGTACTCAGAGTCAAGAAGTGTTCGTTGATACGCAATATCACCCATACTTCTATATTCCTCACCCAATTCCGCGTCCAGACCGCGCACTCCTTCAAGAACTAGAAGCGCAGGTAGCTACAGTTACCAAACGCGATTTCTTCACGGGTCACTCGATCACCGTCACTAAAGTCGAACACGGCTTTTCTGACACGCGCGTATTAAGAAAGACCCAACCTCGGTTTACCCACATCTGGGAACAGGAAGTTCCACCAGGTTTGAGTTATGTCTATGACCATGGACTCACGTTTGGAAGCCAATATTCTCCTTTCAGCACTCACACTCACACCAGCCTCCAACTTCCAGACTCGGTACAGCATTATTTCGATGAGCAATTTGCTACGGTAAAGACCTCTGACCCTGAAAAATACGTGGTATTATACCGTTGGTTCACCTTGTGTGCCCAATCAGTACCAGAGTTTCCTTCTGTTCTACTAGGAACACCACAACCGCTCACGCCAGATCAGCATTATCGAGCAATAATGCTCGCACGTATTGCCAACATCCCTATACCTCAAGCCGCAACCAGTCACCAAGTCAGCGCCTGGATCAGATCAATCCTTCATCAATATCTGCGACAGAATAACATCCTTATTCCCACATCCAACGAGTTACGACGGGACGAAACACCACGGCGAGTACAGGGCGCACTCACTTTTCCACCCAAGACCGGAGTCTACTTCAATACAGTGGTCACGGATTTTGAAAGCCTTTATCCCAGTCTTATCGACGCCTACAATCTCTCCCACGAAACCATTAACTGCCCTAATCCTGGTCACAAACATACACCAATACCTGGTTTAGAACACTCCGTTTGTCACCAGCAACGCGGCGTGTATGCACTGCTCATCGGAGCCCTCAAAGACCTCCGTATTCATTGGTATAAACCCCGCACTCGAGACCGAACCCTTCCACTTACTGAACAGCGACGTGTCACGGCTATGAGCCAACTCTTGAAATTGCTCTTAGTCTCCAGCTACGGCGTCACTATTCGTATTCACGGTCTCAGTCGCCCCTCACTCGCTGAAGCTATCACCGCATATGGCCGCTTCAGCCTTCAGACCACATGGGACCTCGCAACAGATCAAGGGCTGCGACCGCTCTACGGAGATACGGATTCCCTCTTTCTCGATAATCCAAGTGAGAGCCAAGTGAAGAAGCTCATCGCGTCAGTAAAGCATCAGCTTCATCTTGATCTTGCAGTGGAAGCACAATACACAATCTGTATCTTACCCCAGGCTATGAAAGCCTATATCGGTATCCGACGTGATGGTTCCATGGATATCAAAGGCGTCACAGCGATTAAATCCAACGCGCCTCTCTTTATCCAGCAAGTCTTCAAAGCGTGTATTAACGCCTTAGCCAATGTACACACCCGCAAAGACTTAGATCAGTCTAAACAACACCTCAAAAAGATCGTGCATGATGCAATCCAGAAGCTGAAAGCGGGCCAGGTCCCCTTGACTGATCTAGAGTATCGCATCACTCTCCACGAGGACCCATTAAACAAGCTCGAAGACTCTGTGCTCCATCAACCCTACCAATGTGCAATCCAACTTATTGATGCTGGTCACCCCGTCCAGAAACGGGAAACTGTTGCTTTTGTAAAAGTACCTCCCTTCCCCTATCGAAACCGAACTTTCACCGTGAAACCCACACATCAAGTGAATAGTATCGCAGAAGTTAATCTTGAAGACTATATTCGCAATTTACAGACCGCATTAAATCAAATTTTCAAGCCCATGAAACTCCAGTTTACCTACATCAGGCCCCCCATCGCCTCATTATCTGACTTTATGTAAGTTACTATCCACCCTCATAAGATACGAGCACTCAAGGGGCGAGTACAACTAGTAAGTTATTCTGATTTCCTCTCGTGATTGGTCATTCATAAAACTAAAAGGGATTTCACCGCACATAAGGGAATACACGGAAACCATAGATACAGATCTGGAGCGATAAGAAAGTGACCGTAGCTACGGTTCTTACTGAAGACATAGGATTGGAATGCATAGGTGAACGAAAGCTAATTGTGCATCAAGTTGAATATGATTCCGATACTGCGTGGAACCTCGTAGAAACCGAGAAGCCGAAATGGTTCGCGAAATTGGGTTTTCTGAAACCCGCCCCCGATGAGATCATCTGTGAATCCCTTCATCTCGTTTATGAACCATTCATAATTTTGAAAGCTCACTACTTTCTTGACTATTATAAACCAACTCTTTACACCATTAAAATTGATGACGAAGTTGGCGAGGTTGTCATTTTTGGACATACTTTGCAGCCAGAGATGATCAACACACGTCGATTTTTAGGACGCCCACACAAAGCCATCGCGTTTGATGCCTATGAACGCCTGGGTCATACTGTATCCAGTAGCCTCGCACTAACTCGCATGGGACAGCAAATCGATCCGCAGCAATTACCTGTTGGTGTGCCTGAAGTGGAACCCGAGAAAAAATTAAAACAACACCGAGACCACGTGCGCACCCTCAAAATATCCCACGAAGAGATCATGGAACGCATCTATCAGCAGACAGCGATTCGACCTCTCGATGTCGGAGAGATTATTAACGAAGTCTATGAAGTCACTGAATATACCATCGTATGCACCCCAATCTATGAAGCTAGGTGTCGCCGAGTCAAAACGGGTGAGATAAAGATTATTCCATTAAGCAGCGTCACAGGTACTCTGCTATCAATCTAATGTGATATGTACATCCCATGATTATTGTGCCATAGCTCATTTTTTAGATCGAGATATGTTACTTATAGTCTCAAAGGGATTTAATAGGACTGCACGCGCAAGCTAGTTTGATGAGACTCCTAGTTGTCGAAGCATCTGACGACCTTTTGTTGTTGGGAGCTCACACTGAAAATTGCGACAAACATACGCTGTAGCGCGGATACGAGCACTCGGATCTATCTGAGGGGTGAAGCCTAGGTATTGATCAATTACATGCTCCGTCTCAGTAGCTGGTCGCAGGTGAACCACTTTATTGGGGACAAATTGTTGACGTAACATAGTCAATAAATGGTTTGTATCGGGCATTACGGGATCCCCAACGATAATAACCTCATAGGATGGACCAAGAGCAAAATCAAGGGCCATCATCATATGTGCATGAGCAGCGGGTGCACGTGTAATTGCTTGACGAAAAGCATGGGGAATCCGGGTCGCGTGGGCGTCATACGTCATTTTTCCTGTTAACCGGGCAAGATGGAGTAGAGCTAACATCGCGACTGAATTCCCGGATGGATAGGCCCCATCATATCCTTCTTTATTTCTAATCAGAACAGGGTCGTGGTTCACGTTGGTAAAGAAAAACCCGCCTTCCTTGGGGTCCCAAAATTCCTGAAGAAGGGTTTCCATTAAAGTGCAAGCATATTTAAGATAGCGATGGTGAAAAGTTGTTTCATAGAGTTCAAGGAGACCCCAGATCAAGAACGCGTAATCGTCGACAAACCCAGGAATCGCAGCGTCACCATCCCGGTAACGGTGGAATAATGTCCTGGGAGAAGCTTGCATCGTTGTCTTGATGAAGGTGCCCGCGTTCTCTGCAGCTGTGAGATAGCGAGGTTCATTGAAGACCCGGGCAGCACGAGCCAATGCAGCGATCATCAATCCATTCCAATCGGTTAAAATTTTATCATCTTTACTAGGATGCATCCGGGTGTTTCGTTCAGCATAAAGTGTTTCACGCGTGTGCATCCAACGCGCCTTCAACTCATTGAGAGAGGGAGAGAGGGCTTGATGGTCACGAAAAGACTTGGTCATATAGAAGATATTTGTATCATGGTTACTCGCTGTGTCCATTGTGAAATTGCCCTGTTTTTTGATATTGAAGACCTGTGTAATGAATGTGTATTCTTCTGGCGAGAGGATGAGTTGTAGCTGCTGGGCAGTCCAGAGATAAAATTTGCCTTCTTCTCCGTCTACATCAGCGTCTTCAGCAGAATAGAATCCGCCTTGAGGCGCTGTCATATCGCGGAGTACATAGGTTAGGATCTCACGTGCAGTGTTTTGATAATCTTCCTTTCCAGTGACTTGATAAGCTTCAATATAAAGGAGGACCAGCAAGGCTTGATCATACAGCATTTTTTCGAAATGCGGGACTCTCCAGTACCGATCAGTGGAGTAGCGGTGAAACCCATATCCAATGTGATCATAGATCCCTCCTTGTCGCATTGCGTCGAGCGTCGTTTCCACCATATGGAGAGCTTCCGCTCGCCCTGTTCGACGCCAGTATCGAAGTAGAAAGGCGAGTTGATGAGGAGATGGGAATTTTGGTGCACGACCAAAACCTCCATTGTCACCATCAAAGGAATCCAATAACGCAAGAAATACTGCATCTAAGGTTTCGGTCGTCAATTCTCCAGGAGAATCATCAGATGAATTTAACGTATGGCGTAAATGAGTGAGAAGTTCTTCGGTGGATTGTGTCACGGAATCTCGACGGGTTTCCCAGACTTCCTTGATGCGAGGGAGTAATTCCCTCATGCCGATTCGGCCAAATCGGGTATCAGGTGGGATATAGGTGGCTGCGAAAAATGGTTTCTGATCCGGAGTCATCACGATGGTCAGAGGCCATCCTCCGCTCCCCGTCATTAATTGGCACACGCGCATATAGGTCCGATCGATATCTGGTCGCTCTTCTCGATCAACCTTGATCGCTATAAACGTCTCGTTCAGTAAGTGGGCTATATCGGGATCCTCAAAGGATTCGCGCTCCATCACGTGACACCAGTGGCATGTTGAGTAACCAATGGAGAGAAAGATGGGTTTATCTTCTCTTCGAGCGCGTTCGAAAGCATCTGCACTCCAGGGATACCACGCCACAGGATTGTATGCGTGTTGGAGGAGATAGGGACTTTTTTCAAAGATAAGGCGATTAGCTGGACGATCCATCGATGACATTTTCCTGTGTCTATGCACCGATACTATTGAAAAGGAACCGTGTCAGCTCGTGGGCGGGAAGAAGAGAAGCTGGTAGGATTGCACCGCAGCTCGCGCAGCGCCTTCGCGGTCTCCCTCTGAGTTAAGATTCACTGCCCGGATGTAAAGGCGTCGCGCGTCAGCCACTGAATCACTGGTTGAAGTCTGAAGTAATTGATTCGCTAGCATGAGAAATTCATCCAGTGGATCCGCATTTAGATAGGGAATCGTCGTATAATAAGCGAGAACCTCGGGCCACCGCGAATCCCAGGTGTCACCTGCGAAAGGCGTGGCGGCCGCGGCCAGATCAACAAGTTTGGCTCCGCTTTCAATGAGGTGCGGAATCATAGCTTCGAGATTGAAGCGGGATATCGGGGTCGGATCGATGGCACGCATCTGTTTATGATAGAAAAAGTGATAAATCGATTGTACTCCTGATAAAAGGCCCTTCCCAGAACCTCCCGCCACCGCGATACCGAGAGCTGGTTTACCACTGGCATTGGAGATTCGAACCGTATCCATGAAATCCTTAGTTAAGCCATTGATGTCGCCCCAATAAACAGGGGCCCCAATGATAATGGCCTCTGCAGTTTCACATAATTGGCTTAACGCCTCGGGGCAAAACGTATACGCCTCACTCGAGCCACCCTGCCCTGTATACGCTTTCAACGTGTAATCAACGAGATAGATTTTAGTTGTTGGCGCGCCTTGGTCGTGGGCACCTTTCAAGGCAGTATCCACTAACTGGTTGGTTCGACCTGCTTTCCGAGGGCTACCAACGATGCCGAGAATCATCATCCTAACCTCTCCTTCATAAGGTGAGATTCCTATTAATAAAGCTTCAAAGCTCTGTCGATCTTCAGCACGTAAGTAAGTGTAGCATAGATAACAGAGAAAATAGCTCACAATATACGCGCGCGTAAACTAGCCAAGGTTCTGAACAAACAAACCGTACAGAATTAGTAAAAGCGACAATACACGATATAATAAACACAGGCACACGAAACTCGAGGAGAGTCAATGAAACTTCTCATCACTGCGATCGATTGGCACTATAGTGAGCCGCGATGGATATGTACTTTACAGGGCTATGCTGATACGATATATCAGCTGCGATTTACGCCGCAGCGAGTGATTGAGTGGCAGATCCAACCTGGCCGATCCTGTATTGGCTCAGTAACCTATCATAAGTCGTCCTCAGCTCATCCCTTTACTGGAAAATGGAAGCCCTGTCCAGAAAACGCTCCAGCAACCCAAGGAAAACGCTGTCCACAGTGCGCACAAGCAACCGAGCTTCATCCCTGCATCATCTGTAACGGTTCTATCTGCCGTGCAGATCCGCAGCGTCAACAGACTTGCGCCACTCAAACCTCTTATGTTTATTTAGCTTCGTTTGGACCCAAATTATTGAAAGTGGGCGTCGCCCATCACTCACGAATTCCGAAACGATGGATTGAACAGGGAGCCAATCTCGCAACACGGGTTTTAGAAACAAATGGCAAA
>JAOZHK010000013.1 GCA_026014905.1 Candidatus Bathyarchaeota archaeon | reverse complement strand
CATGGATTCACAGTGAAAATGAAAATTGTCTTTGCTCACTTTCCAATGTCAATAAAAATCCAAGAAAACCAAGTTATTATTGAGAATTTTTTTGGAGAGCGACGACCAAGAAGAGCTTCGATTTTTGGCGATGTCCAGATTACCGTTGAGGATGATGATGTAATCATACAAGGCATCAATCTTGAAGCAGTGACTCAGACGGCAGCAAACATTCAACAAGCTACACAAATCAAGAAAAAAGATCCGCGAGTCTTTCTTGATGGGATTTACGTCTATGAACGAAATGAGGGTATGAAGTAATGACTATTGAGGAAAATACTAACGGGATTGAGAAAGAAGAGAAAATCATCAGCCCTCGGCGAACAAACGTTGAATTAAAACGATTACTCACGTTACGCGATGCCCAGAAAAGAAGACAACCATCATTTACTCGCTTAGAGAGCTGGAGATACAAAAAATTAAAACCTGTCTGGCGAAAGCCCAAAGGCATCGATAATCATATGCGTTTAAAGAAGAAGGGATGGCCTAAATCTGTAACTGTTGGTTACCGATCTCCTAAAAAAATTCGAGGATTACATCCATCTGGCTTTAATGAAATTTTAGTTCATAATATCAAAGATCTCGATGAAATACAATCTCACCAAGCGATTCGTATTAGTCAAACAGTGGGAAGAAGAAAACGAGCTGAAATCGTTGAAAAAGCTCAGAAATTAGCGATTCATGTATTAAATAAGCGGATGAAAACTGATGAGACTTTCTAATCAAAAACGGCTTGCAGCGGATATATTGAAGGTGGGTCAAACCCGTATATGGATTGACCCTATGCGACTTGACGACGTTGAGGACGTCATTACGCGAGATGAAATCCGTAAATTAATCAGCGACGGTGTCATTAAAGCTCGAGCACCTCAAGGTGTGAGCCGAGGACGCGCTCGAATACGTGATGCAAAACGAAAAAAGGGTCTTCGACGTGGGCCTGGAAGCCGCCGAGGAAAATGGACAGCTAGAAACCCTAAGAAACAAACATGGATGAGACGAATTCGAGCAATCCGAAAGCATTTACGAGACTTAGTGAATAGACGAATTATTCAAGTTACGACATATCGGCGATTGTACGTTTTGGCTAAAGGAGGTACATTTGCGGATATTAACGAAGTTAACCAATATATTGACTTACATCGATTGACACGACGGAGGTAGTACAGATTGGGGAAAGGACCTAGATACCGTGTTCCACTGAAACGTCGTAGAGAAAATAAAACAAATTATCACAAAAGACGAGTCATGGTACTGACTAAGACGCCTCGATTGGTCATCAGAAGATCTCAGAAATATATAACTTTGCAGATTATTGAAGCCCTTCCACAAGGAGACCAGACACTTCTCGCAACGACATCAAAGAAATTGGGTAAGTATGGATGGAGAAGTCCGAGTGGTAATATACCTGCTGCGTACTTAACAGGCGTAATGATAGGCCAGCAAGCGCAGTCTAAGGGGATTAACGCAGTTATCCCCGATATTGGATTACGAAGAGCTTCTCCGGGTTCCCGCGTTTTTGCAGTTATCAAAGGAGCACGAGATGCAGGCTTGAATGTTCCTTGTGGAGAAATGATGCCAGACGACTTGCGAATCACTGGTCAACATATTGCGTCATACGCTGAGACCCTACTGCAAACCTCGCCCATTGAATATGAACAGCGTTTTAGCCATTACATCTCTGCAGGAATCAAACCGCAAGAGCTGCCAACACAAGTTGAGAAAGTTAAAGCAAAGATTATTCAGCAATCAGCAAAAGAGGATTAAAAATGTCGAGATTCAATAGTCAAGAATGGATTCCACGCACATCTCTTGGAAAAATGGTTTTGGAAGGTCGATTAACAAGCCTCACCGAGATCTTTAATCAAGGCTATAAAATTCAGGAACCGGAAATAATTGATACATTGATCCCAGATCTCCAACAAGAAGTGTTAGACATTAATCTAGTTCAAAAACAAACAGACGCTGGAGAAAAGTCTCGATTCAAGGCATTAGTCGTTGTTGGGAACTATGATGGCCTATTTGGTTTAGGAGTTGGCAAAGCAAAACAAGTCAGAGCAGCAATACAGAAAGCTACGATTGATGCCAAGTTAAACATTGTTCCCGTTAAACGAGGCTGTGGCAGTTGGGAATGTGGTTGCCGAGATCCACATTCCATCCCGTTCCAAGTTGTAGGGAAATGTGGTAGCGTACGAATTCAACTTCTCCCAGCTCCCCGAGGACTAGGAGTTGTTGCGGGGGAAACAGCTAAAAAAATCATTTCTTTTGTTGGAGTCAAAGATTGTTGGTCAAAGAGTTATGGATCCACCCGAACTGTGCCCTCATTTGCTTATGCAACCTATGACGCATTGAAGAATACCTATAAAATTGTTTCCCCATTAGATTGGCAAGGATGAGAGAGATATGGCAACTAAGGAAAGATGTGTCGCAATTCTCCGATTAAGGGGTAACGTAAATATCTCTCGTGAACGAGAATATGTCTTTAAATTGATGCATTTAACACGTAAAAACCACACAACACTAGTGAAGACTAGTCCCTCAATGATGGGATCAATCCGTAAAATTCAGGATTACGCCACTTGGGGGGAGATTGATCAACCAACTATCTATCAACTGTTAACACAACGAGGCTTTCTCACAGGCAATCAACCACTTTCAGATACCATAGTAAACGAAAAAACTCGTTATACGTCAATCGACAAATTAGCGACAGCCATCCACAACCTAGAAGTGGAACTGGGGAATATTCAAGATCTGAAACCTGTTTTTCGCCTTCATCCTCCCCGCGGCGGATTTAAACGTACAATTAAGAAGCCTTATCCAGTTGGTGAACTGGGATACAGAGGCAGCGAGATAAATGATCTTATCGCGAAGATGATTTGATAAATACTCGTCCTTGGGCATGCATACTGGTACACAGTGTCTTTATTAGATAATGCGAGCGCGCGCAATAATTATGTTAATTTCTCTAGGAAACTAGCTCGTATAAAGACAAAATCTTATTAACCAGTCAAAGGTGCTAGTAACCAATACAAATATCCCAGTCAGAGAGGACTCAGATGCCCGGGCGATTTCTAAGTTTCTTTGCGCCAGCTTGTCGGTTAATGCCTGAAGTAAAGGCCCCAGAGCGCAGGATTGGCTTTAATGAGAAACTGATTTGGACTGCCCTTGTCCTTGTGTTTTACCTCATCATGACGGAAATACCGCTCTATGGAGCAGTTCCAACCGGATTCGATGATCCCTACTATTATCTTCGTGTCATTTTTGCTTCTAACCGAGGCTCCCTGATGGAGTTGGGAATTCAACCTATTGTAACGGCAGGCATGATTGTTCAACTACTCTCTGGATCTGGATTAATTCAGGTTGATCAGTCAAATCCAACAGATCGATCATTAATGTCGGGAGTTTCTAAAATCTTTGCCATTCTAATGACTACCGCCATAGCCATTGCGTACATTCTCGGAGGTGCTTATGGAACCGATCTTGCATTAGAAACAAGTGCATTAATTTTCTTACAACTTTTTACGGCGGGCATAGTCCTGATTCTTCTTGATGAACTACTGCAGAAAGGGTGGGGGTTAGGTAGTGGTATCAGTCTTTTTATTGCTGCGGGCGTAGCCCAAAAAATTATATGGAATACGTTATCACCTCTTCCGTTTCCTGCGGCTGAAGAGGCTGGAAAAAGTACCGGGGCATTAGTTGCCTTCTTTCAATCAATTCTTAATGGGGAAAATCCAGTACTTGCTTTCGCCTATCGAGCACGTGCTGATGCTCCAACAATGTTAGGACTCGTAGCAACAATTGTCCTCTTTCTTATTGTCATTTATTTTCAGGTATTGAAAGTGGATATTCCGATATCCTATGCTCGATATCGTGGATTCAGAGGGCGATTCCCCGTCCGATTCCTATATGTTTCAACCATGCCTGTTATTCTTGTATCAGCATTGCTCATGGATTACTATTTCATTGCCCAAATTATCTGGTCACGATTTAATATTGATAACAGTAATTTTTGGTTAAATATTCTAGGAACATTCAATGCAACCACAAATGAGCCTGTTGGAGGCCTCGTGAAATATGTCACCTCTCCTCGAAATCTTTCACAATTTCTTGCAGATCCAATACGTGCACTCGTTTATTCAGGTCTTATGATCGTATTATGTGTCATTTTCGCTATTATCTGGATCGAAGTCGGAGGCTTGGGTCCACGTGCTGTGGCAGAACAGATAGTTGATTCTGGAATGCAGATTCCAGGATTTCGCCGTTCTATTCGACCTATACAAACAGTACTCGAACGATATATCCCCACCGTGACCGTTCTCGGCGCCATCGCTGTGGGAGCTATTGCCTCTCTCTCAGACTTTTTCGGTGTCTTCGGTTCAGGAATGGGAATTCTCCTGACAGTGGGGATACTTCATCAATTATATGAAAGCATTGCAAAAGAACAATTAGCTGAGATGTATCCTATTGTACGTCGCTTAATTGGAAGAGAGTAATAGATAACACGACTATCTGTATTTACTCTGAAAGCGAACCTTTATTTGATGATCTCTGAGAGTTAATAGAACATCAATTAATAATCTCGTCTTCAACACCGTGAAAATAAATGAAGCTCACAATTACATTAAGTGGTTTTCATGGAACAGGAAAATCAACCTATGCGAGGATCATCGCTAAAAATTTTAATTTGAGACATATTTCAGCAGGAGGATTATTTCGGCAAATTGCGCAAGAAAAAGGACTCTCTGTTTCTGAACTAAGTCGCTTATCTTCAAAAAATCAAGACATTGATCAGCTAATCGATGAACGGACAAAAGACGAAGCGTTACAGAGAAATGTCATATTGGATGGATTACTCGCAGGATGGATGGCAGGCGATGTTGCGGATCTAAAAATTTTCTTAACCGCACCAGATAACATGCGGTTTAGAAGAATCGCGCGGCGAGAGCGTATCAGTTACTCTCAAGCCCGTCAGTCTACATTATATCGCGAACGTCTTGAGAGGAGAAGATTTAAGAGAGTTTATGGGATTAACATTGACGACACGTCCATCTATGATCTTATCTTTAATACAGGGCTACTCACTGTAAAAGCCAATATTGAAGTGATCGTAAAATTCATCTATGAATACATCAAAGTAAGAAGAGGAAAACGGAATGGCCACTATACAAATCGGTAGAGTATGTCTAAAGACACAAGGAAGAGAAAAAGGACGTAGATGTATTATCGCTGATATCATCGATAAAAATTTTCTATTAATAACGGGACCCCCGAAGATATCCGGAGTGAAACGTCGACGAGTTAATGTCAAACACATCCAACCACTCGAACACGTGATCGATATTAATCGTGGAATGAGTGATGAAGAGATAGAAGACATGATAACTCAAAGTGATTTGCTTGCCGAGTTACAAGCGTCTTGATAGTTTGACGCGCGCGCTAACATCTTCACACGCGCGTGTTGCTTATGTCAGTAAGGTAATAATTAGAGTCACTTACTCTAGCTAATCACTACAATTCCTGGAGAGATTCCAAGAAGAACAAAGATGTTATGTACTGTGCCAAAATAGGATAAGAGTGCTACCCCCATGGTCAATCGTTTCCACCGTTTCTGCCGTGGTAATAGTTTGGTTAATAGATACAGTATTGTAAAAAAAATCACACAGGCAAATATGGGATGATAGTTAGGGTTCGCTTCACGCAATCCTATGTTTAATCCAATTTGGGTCGTCAGAAAATCCGTTGCGACTCCCCCCAGTGCGATAAGGAAAGGTGTTAAAGAATGCACAATCCAGAATGAGTCACGGTTAGAAAACATTTGCTATGAGGATATTTGAGAATTTTAATAAGGATTTTGATGATTACTACAAGAGCCTCAATTCGAAAGACAGTTATGTGTATGATGTACATGTGCTCTTACGCGCGCACGTCGCCGTACCCATCATTAAACTAACTTGATAATATTCGCTCCGACGCTAACTAGCTCGCAGTCGTAATTCAGAAAGTGAAGAGAAAATCAATATTCAATATCCATATCTCTACTCCGTAAAACTTTATTGATGATCCAAGATATTGTTGTCCAGATTTACAATGATTAGCTCAGGAATTCCAGGTTTAGATCAAATCACTGGAAAAGGTCTGTCACGTCATCAATGTATTCTCCTCAACGGAGGTCCCGGTAGCGGAAAGACTACATTGGCCATGCAATTCTTATTTAAGGGTGCTTTTGAATACGATGAGCCCGGTATCTTTGTATCACTATGCGAAAACCCTGATGATATACGAAAAAACATGTCAACTTTTGGTTGGGATATAGCACAATTAGAAAGACAGAATAAATTATTAATTATCGATGCACGGCCCGTAACACATACTGAAGACGGATATATTGTCCCGAACGAAGGCTTATTTAAAGGCGAAAATATCCCGTTCAGTCACATCGCAAACCAGATTCTGCAAGCCGTTAAGGATATGGGTGCAAAGCGATTAGCTATCGATTCCATCACAATATTAACAACACAATACGAAGAGAATCTCAACGTACGGCAGGGATTACTTGGACTGATCCAAGTTCTTTCAAGCCTCGATTGTATCACTTTTCTATTGTCAGAGAGTAACGAGAAAGACGCCTATATTGAAAGAGTGCTCGTGCCTGCGGTTATCATGATGTATTATGATAAAAAAGGAGCCGGAATGGTTCGTGGGATACAAGTTTGGAAACTTCGAGGTGTCAAACATAGTTCTGATATTCATCACATGAATATCAGCGATGAAGGCGTTATCATTCATCCAGCGGAACGAGCGGAATTCTAGTAGTATCGCAGAATCTTAAAAAAGATTTTTCGCCCTTTTCGTTCTTTATTTAAGTAACCGAGACGGGCAAGTTGATTCAAGTAGATTGTTTCAACGCTTCGAGCACGTCCAGTTTCTTTTGCGACTCCAGTT
>JAOZHK010000044.1 GCA_026014905.1 Candidatus Bathyarchaeota archaeon | reverse complement strand
ACGCCTCCTTGAAATTGAGCCGCTTCATCCGTAATGATATCACCATACAGGTTAGGTAATACAATTACACGAAATTGTGTTCGACGTTGAGGATCGACAAGTTTCGCGGTCATGATGTCAATTAACCAGTCATCCCATTGGACCGATGGGTAATCTTGTGCAACATCTCGTGCAGTGTCTAAGAATTTTCCATCGGTTGTTTTGACAACGTTGGCTTTAGTGACGACGGTGACTTTATTGATATTATTCTGTTGAGCATATTCAAAAGCTAATCTGATTATACGTTCTGCGCCTTGGGAAGTAATGACTTTAAAGTCAATAGCCAGATCCTCAGTCACATCAACGCCTTTACTCCCTAACACGTACGCGCCTTCCGTATTTTCTCTGAAGAAAACCCAGTCAATGCCTTGTGATGGGACCTTGACTGGTCGTACATTTGCAAAGAGATCTAATTCCCGCCGCATAGCAACATTTGCGCTTTCAATGTTTGGCCACGGATCACCACGCATCGGTGTCGTTGTCGGACCCTTGAGAATGACATGACATTTCTTAATTTCCGCAAGCACGTCATCAGGTATCGCTTTATTGAGCTGTGCTCGCCGTTCGATTGTCAAGCCTTCGATTGTTCGAAAGGTCACTTTTCCCTTTTCAATTTCTGGTTCCAGTAAAAATTTGAGGATTCGTTCTGCATGGCTGCAGATGATAGGCCCAATCCCGTCTCCTCCAACAATGCCAATGATTATGGGCTTGACTGTCGAATAGTCAATCCAATCAGCAGCGACTTTCATTTGTTGAATACGGAGTAATTGTTCTTGAAGAAGCGTTTCAAAATGATCTTTAGCTCGCTCGATCTCTTTCTGTAATTCCATTTGTCCAGGACTCCGAATCTAACATACTACCGCGTTCACCACACGTCGCTCTTGTATAAATTTTTCTTTTTGCATCTAGCAAGCCGATCCGGACTTGATCTAGACGAGATTTCTCCGATTCCATTCTTCCATTCGATTACACGTTTTGACCTATAGGTATATTAAATGCTCATAGAATGATTGTTCTGGTTGAATACGCGGTGAGTACTGATATCAAAATTGTTGCAGTGGACATTAATGGGACTCTGATCGGTGGTCAATATCTGCATTGGACTGAAATCTTTGAAGAGCGGTTGGGGCTTCAGAAACGAACTGATGCTCCCCCGTTACAATGGTATGAGGTTCAAACGGGACAAGTGTCTTTTGAGGACACACTTGCTGCTACCTATGTTGTCTCGAATCCTGAGACCCTTCGTGATCGAGCGATCGAAACCTATATGCAACATCTGGAACTCCGTGAAGGTTGTCTTGAGCTTCTTGAATATTTGCACTCAAAATATCGCTTAATCATTTGTAGTGACACATCCGGGGTAACGAAAGTGATCGCACAGACTTTCGAACTTGAGAAGTACTTCACTCAGGATTTCTATTCGATCGACGTTGGCTGGATGAAAAGTGATCGAGAATATTGGGATCATGTATTGTCAAGAAATGGCGATGCTTCGGTTAACCAATTTGTGATGCTTGGAGATAATCCCAGTCGAGATATCTATTGGCCAAATGTGTTGGGGATGTTGACAATTCAAATTACGACCACCGAATTACTCTCTCAACAGGCACTAATTATTAAAAACCGTTTTGAAAAACCTGACTACCTTATTACACGTCTCAAAGAAATTAAACACATTCTTTGAGCGCGCGCGTAACCGTCTCCCCTAGATAATCTGATATTCCACTAAAATCCGGAGTACCTCAGCGACACTCCACGCTTGGGATGTCGTTCCTCCTGGAAGATGAGGAGGATTCCCTGAAAACACCTCAGGCAGAGACTTACAGGGGCTCTCCACACAAAATCGAACTAGGGGAGCGAGGACTCGGGCGAGATTCTGACGAATTTCCTTTTTTTCTTTTCCTTGATTCATCTGGACACGGGCCAATGCATCACAGTAGGAACCGATCAACCACGGCCACACGGTGCCCTGATGATAGGCTATATCCTTCTGTTCGGGAGGCAGAGATGTATTATACTCTCCTTTATAATGGGAATCTCGAGGTGACAGTGAGCGAAGACCGCCTGGAGTCAAGAGATCGTTTAACACTGACGTCACTACTTTGATCTGACGAGCGGAGCTGAGTAAATCGTCTCCATGACTCACAGCAAATATCATGTTGGGACGAATAGCGCCTTTATGCGGATCCCCTTCAATTACATCGTACAAGGTTTCTTCAGCAGAATTCCAAAATTTCCTGGTAAAGGATTTCTTCGCGGTTTCTGCAAATACTCTAATCTGTTCCTGCATCTGTTGATCTTTCTGCAACTGCTTGGAAATGTTCAAGAAGAATCGGAGATTTGCATACCATAACGCATTAATCTCAACAGTTTTACCATTTCGCGGTGTGATCGGCTGCCCCGTACCTAGAGGATCGGCATCCATCCACGTTGCTTGAGGAGGATTCGCAATCAGACAATCATCTGGGTCCAAGCGAATACTGTTCTCCCGTCCATATCGATGGTACACGGTTCCCTGAATGTAGTGGCTGATAATGTTCTTTACTACTGAATACACTTCGTGGATTAAATCTAAATCGTTGGTGTATTTGAAATACGCTTTGACAGCTTGAATAAACCACAAGGACGCATCAGCGGTATTATACTCTATAAGTGAAGGTCGAATCCGATTTGGAATTAATCCATTCTGCTCGTAGCGAGCAAAATTTCGAATAATGCTTTGTGCTTCGCGAAAACGTCCAGGAACAAGTAAAATGCCAGGTAATGCAATAAATGTGTCACGTCCCCAAGGCTCTAAAAACCAATCACGACTAGCAGCCCACAGCTGTACTTCTCCATTGATGTGTTTAACAAAAGTGTCTGCTGCAGCGTAAAAGACTTGAAGAGGTGAATGGTATTCTTGTAGATCTTCAATACTTTGGTCCATTAGAAGCCGTGTTGCCTGATTTCCTCTCATACTCATCTGTCTTATCCATGTTGAATGAGGAGATTTATACTTTCAGACAATCTATAAGCTGGAGCGGGCTGTCATTCTTATATGCAACTTCACCTCTTGATTAAATCGGTGAAAAAATGCCTACGTTGAGTGCAGAACAATTACAAACATTGACCGCTTCAATTTTTAATTCATTAGGAGCGCCTCGTAACGATGCCGAGTTGGTATCTCAGCTTTTAGTTGAGGCTAATTTATCAGGATTTGATAGCCATGGCGTCATTCGTCTACCCATATACGCTCGTGGGATTAAGCAAGGCGCAGTTAAACCTGGAGCAGAAATTACTCTCGTCAAAGAAACCGCATCAACGGCTATCCTGGATGGCGGCTGGAATTTTGGGCAAGTCGTCTGTCAGCAGGCAATGAACCTATGTATTGAGAAAGCTAAAACCAATGTCATTGGGTTAGTACTAGCTCGTCGATGCCATCACGTTGGACGTCTAAATGCGTATGCAGAGATGGCAATGAATCAAAATATGATAGGGATTGTCAGTGTGAACTCAACAAGTTCTGTGGCTCCCTATGGTGGCAAAACCCGACAACTCGGGACAAATCCCTTATGTTTCGCCATACCTGCTGGTAAAGAACCTCCAATGATTCTAGATATGGCCACATCCGTCTGGGCTCGTGGAAAAGTCATGGTTTATCTCGCTCGAGGAAACGAACTGCCTGAAGGCGTATTATTTGATGATCAAGGAGGATCAACAACTGATCCAACCTGGTACCTTCGCGGAGGGATGCTTCAGCCCCTTGGCGGCCTTGTTGGCTATAAAGGCTTTGGCCTTGCACTCCTAGTCGAAGTTCTCGCAGGAGCCCTCACTGAAGCTGGCTGTTCAAATAGTGACGAATATCGATCACGACCCTTCTATGGAGGAAACGGAGTATTTTGTTTAACGATAAACGTCAATGAACTCACAGATTTAACGCTGTTTAAAAATCGCGTCGATGCACTCTTCACCTCAATCAAGGCATCACCAACAGCCTCCGCCTTTTCTGAAATCCTTCTTCCAGGCGATCCTGAGCGTCGAACACAAGCACAGCGACGTGTTGACGGAATTTATATTGAAGATAAAACCTGGAACGAGATTAAAACACTAGCACAGGAACTGAATGTAGCGATTCCCACGTAACAGAAAGTGTGAACCTCTACGCGCGCGTGTACTCATAGCCCTCCAATTTCATAACATTCAAATGTGACGCGTTCACGTTAGCTAGCTAGTATCAGCTTTAACCTCCAACACCTCTCCTACGTGCGCACTGTATAGTCGCTCCAAAGGGCATGCTCTAATGGATTCGCTTCAATCAGTTACAGGATTACTCTTGGACATTGATCGATTCGCAGCCCACGATGGTCCTGGAATTCGAACCATCGTATTCTTGAAAGGCTGTCCCTTACGATGCTTGTGGTGTCACAGTCCCGAATCTCAGGCTTCTCATCCACAAATCCTGTTTCAACCTGAGCGATGTACAACTTGTGGGCACTGCATCCCTGCATGCCCAAACGATGCATTACGCAATAACCCCAACACCTCGCTAGATGTACCGCAGCTTTCTTATCAAGACTGCTCTGCATGTGGTCAATGTGTTGAGCTCTGTTATTCTAATGCTCTTCGGATAGCAGGAAGACCAGTGACTGCCACCTCTCTTGTCAATGAAGTACGGAAAGATATTCCCTTCTTTGAACGGTCGGGGGGCGGAGTCACCGTGAGTGGGGGTGAACCATTGATGCAACCACACCTAACTTACCATTTCCTGGCGGCATGTAAGCAACAGGGAATCCATACAGCTCTCGAAACGTCGGGATATGCCCCTTGGAATCAGCTCCTTAGGATTGCAAAAACCACAGATTTAGTGCTGTTTGATGTAAAAATGTTAGACCCAGATTTACATCGCACGTATACTGGGGTCACAAATCAGCTGATTCTGCACAACCTTCAACAACTAGTACCACAAACCTCAATTCAAGTTCGTGTGCCCTGTATTCCCGGTATCAATGATCGGGAAACCCAAATTCACGAATTAGCTATCTACCTCTCACGGATCGGTATTGCCCATATAGCGTTACTACCCTACAATGCTGCAGCAAATGCGAAATATCAGTGGATTGGGCGCCCCTATCCTTTCTCTCAGAAACAGACACAATCAGAGGACTACATGAAATATTTAGCCCGCCTTTGTACTACTGAAGGGCTTCATGTACAAATTGGAGGATAATCCCCAAAACATAATTATAATTGTCCAAAAAATAAGGTTATACAACCCAGTGTCTGGATCTAACAATCACTTAGGGAGCAACCGAATATTGAATAGGATTCAACAATCTAATCTTATACCCACACATCTAATAAATAACTCGCAGCTGAAGTTAACGAGTGATCGCGTCGCTCACCTTTATCAACGACTCCAACATCGTATGACTCAACCCCAAACAAATTGGGGTGCAAGCCATGCGCTTCTCAATGATCCGCATCTTGCCGATCTTCCTTACGTCATTCGCCATGCTAAAGCCTTTGAAAAAACCCTCACCGAGATGCCGATAACAATCGAACCCCATGATCTGATTGTCGGAAATACCGTAGAAGATAAGATCATTGTCCGTACTTCACTTCCACGCTTCGCGACTGACTACGAACTCGATCAGGCACGAGGTAAAGGAAACCTTATTGAAGTCGGGCTTGCCCATAAAACTCCATATTATCCTGTAATCCTCCAAAAAGGACTTGGATCAATCATTACAGAAATCGATCAGAAACTGACTGAGATTAAAGATCGTCCCCCTTCTCCTGCACGAGACCAAACCCTCGTTTTATTCGAAGCAATGCGTATTGAATGCCAAGCCACCCTGTCTTTAGCAAACCGGTATTCCCATCTTGCACAGGAACTTGCAGCAACTGCAGATCCTTCCAGGCGAGACGAATTACTGCACATCGCTCGAATTTGTCAGCGAGTGCCGCGCGATCCTCCCACATCATTCCATGAAGCACTCCAAGCATTTTGGTTCATTCACTATGCTCTTTTTTCAACGCAAACCGTACTGTCTTGTGGACGGCTCGATCAGTATCTCCAACCTTTCTTATCTCATGATCTTGAGTCAGGTCGCCTCACACTCGAGCAAGCTCAAGAACTCATTGATTGTCTCTGGCTACGGTTTAATGATCGCGTCCAAATTATTCGCGAGAACTTTTTCCATTCGGATTTATCCGATATGCGCTGCACGGATTCGGCGAATCGATTTACCTTAGGGTTGGTTGAAGACACGCCTCAAATGATGAAAGCCGGTCATCGTGAACGCGTCTTCTTCGCTGAGGAACGCGCAGATGCAATAAATCATTTTGGTCAAAATATTCTTCTAAGCGGTATTCGCCCAGATGGAGTAGATGGGACCAACACTCTCACCTATCTTTGTTTAAATGCGATGGACAAATTTGCATTAACTAGTCCGGTGGTCACGGTTCGACTTCACTCTGCCTCGCCCATCGAATTAGTGGATCGCGTTGCCCAAGTTCTCCAGAACGGTGGTGGCCAACCCTTCATCAATAATGATGACGTCTTAATCCCCGCTTATGTCGAGATGGGTGTGCCTTTATCTGATGCTCGTGATTATGCTAATTCGAATTGCTGGGAGACGATGATCCAAGGCAAATCCGATCAAGAAATAATCCGAGGAATTAACTTTTTACTTAACCTTGAGCTCGCTTTGACCCGTGGAGTATCGAGAATCTCCCACACACCATTGGGGATTGACACGGGAGATCCACTCACGTTCTCATCATTCTCAGAATTGATGACTGCTTGGAAACGACAGACTGATTATCAGTTACAGCGAGCAATAACTCACATCGGAGAAGGCGTGCTGAATAGCACGCTTGAGCACAGTAGTCACGGAGCGTATTGCTTCAACCCCTTTTTATCAGCCATAACACTGGATTGTATTGACAACGAGAAAGACGTCACGAAAGGTGGCGCCCGCTATGTTCTCTGGCATGTCATGGGTGAAGCCCTCGCGAATACAATAGATGCCCTCGTGGCAATCAAGAAATTGGTCTTTGAGGACAAAACAATAACCATGAGTGAATTGCTTACTTCGCTGCGTTCAAACTGGCTGCATGATGAACGCCTACGTCAACGCGTTCTCACAACAATTCCCAAATTCTCGCAGGACAATGAATACGCTGATCAAATTGGTCGCGAAGTAATGGATTACTTCATTGACCGCACCCGCCATCATGCCCAACAATACCCGACGATTCTTTTCCCGCCGGGGATTGGGACTTTCTCTTGGATCCAAATGACAGGGGGTGAAGTGGGCGCGACGCCAGATGGACGTCATAGCGGTGATTTTTCCGCTGCAAATCTGTCGCCCGTCGCTGGAACTGATATCCTTGGTCCAACCGCCGCGATTCGGTCATATCTCAAGATGCGTGTGAACGATCTGCCTGCAGGAGCTCCCATAGACCTGCGATTTGCAAAGACGAGTGTTACTGGAGAACGTGGAGCAAATCGACTAGCTGGACTTATGAAAACTTTCGTGGATCTTGGAGGGAACATGTTAACTCTCACAGTGACTGATGTCGAAGAACTTAAGAAAGCAATGGAGGAGCCTGAACATTACCGCCATCTGCGCGTGAGAATGGGTGGATGGACCGCGTTTTTCGTTATGTTAAATAAGGAACAACAACAGCTTCACATTCAGCGCGTTGAACATGGCTTAATCTAACCGTGTCAGGTTTCTCACGACACGCCGTGAGTTGAATTCTCTGAAATCTATACGCCGAGTTCTAGAACGGAAATATGCATAAGCAATCCGGGTTTTTTTCCGTTATTAGCTGTTCATAACTCTTTTACATCCATAATGTTTAAATGTTAAACATTATTTGAGGGGAATGAACCGCATCCAATGACATCCGACACAACTCTTACACAGTACTGCCAACTACTCGACGCCCTAGCCCATGAGGACGCCTTGAAAATCTTCCTCGCTGCAAAGACAGGTATCATTCACTCAACACATACACGGAAAAAACTTGGCTTAACGCAAAAACGCTATTATACACGGCTGCGACAACTTCTCAAAACGGGATTGCTTGAACGACGGGATAACGGGTATTTCATTACAACTATTGGCTCGATCGTTTACTCCGTCAGTCAGGGAATCTGTGATGCTTTACAAAATTCTGACCGCCTTACATTAGCTGACCGATTACAAAAAACTAA
>JAOZHK010000260.1 GCA_026014905.1 Candidatus Bathyarchaeota archaeon | reverse complement strand
CCACGAATATCCCACAAGGCGATATCAATACCACTTACCGCCGACATATACGCTCCACTTCGACCTCCTGGAGTATATAATATCCGGCCTGTTCTCCTACCAATCTTCAATCGTGATCCCTGGTAAAGGGATTCCCACAAACGCTCAACCTGGAGAGGATCCTTCCCCACCAGTCGAGGACGAAGCTGGTCTTCGAGGATTGCCTTCATTGTAAGGGCGTGCCCCAATGCTTCACCATATCCGATGATCTCTTCATCGGTTTCCACTTCCACAATAACCGCATTTCGTTGAACGACTGTCCCATAATCGCTGCAGGTTTGCCATGGCGGATCTCCGCCCTTAGGCATTGGACACGAAAGAAGAATTGCGCGAATATCTGTAATCTCCATTTACTACACCGCTTTCAATATTACGAATAGTAGACATTTAACGTTACGCGCGCGCGTATGTATATTGAATGACAAATTCGTGCACACATTCTCTTTGTGCTCCTTTAGCCAATACTGAGGAAGTGACTTATACTTGACCTGCTTCTTCTAGTGTACGTTGATGGTACCGTGGATAACCGAGATATCACACCTATTTCCCTCCTCAGTTATACTTTGCTCATCATGACCGTCACCCATGTGCTAACACACGCGTTTCAGGGCATTCACACCTCCATTTTTTCTTTACTTCGTGAGGAATTTGATATCTCTTTGACACAACTCGGTATCATCGCTGCGATTCCCCCTCTCTGTCAAGCTTTACTTGCGATTCCTACAGGATTACTGTCTGATCGCATTGGAGCGAAAAAGATGTTGATTGCTAGTTTTCTTGTAGCAACGATTGGTGCAATCTTGGCAAGTCAGACAATCAATTTATTTACTTTCATTATTGCGATCAGCCTCGTTTATGTTAATACAACGATCTATCACCCTGCGTCGTACAGTTATACGACGAATCTCTTTCGTCCATCTGATCGTTCAAAGGCTTTAGGAATACATGGTGCTGGGGGAACACTCGGACATGGGCTTGGTCCATTGACCGTCAGTTTGGTGATCGGGGTGCTTGGATTGGCGTGGCGGAACGTCTATCTGCTGTTAACAGGTCCAATGTTTGCAGCTCTGGCAATGGTATTGACTCTCAAAGAGACAAAAACGACCTTCGACGATGAATCCCGTCCCTCAGTCAATATGGACTCTTCACCCGATCGATTTCTGACCTCGAACCTAGTCATGTTTCTCGTGTTTTCTGGGCTCCGAATGATGGCTGGCTCGATGATTTCAACCTTCTTGGTCCTTTATCTACAGGACGTCCGACAACTCAGTATTGCAGTGGCCTCGTTTGTCTCTTCGAGCCGCACCTTATTAGGCTTTGTAGCGGCTCCTCTTGGCGGCTACTTGGCAGCACGATATGGGGAAAAACGCTGGCTCTTCAATCTCCTTGTCGTCAGTTATGTTCTCCTCAGTATCGCGCTTGTTCAACCAGAGGTGACAGGATTCATTGCGTTCTATATCGCCTCTGGGTTCTGCGGCACTCTGGTAATGGCTGCGCGGTCTTCAATTATGGCACAGCTCACTCCTCGACGACGTCGTGGGCTTGGATATGCGCTTTATTTTCTTCCTGGTAGTATTATGGGTGCTGTGGCTCCCATTGTGGCGGGCTATGTCGCAGCTTCTTTTGGATTTAACGCAGTTTTTATGATCTCTCTCATGATTTCCGCCATTGCATTGATAATCCTTAAACTCGCAGTGCATATTAAATGAATGAGTACGCCCGATCGCGTGAGTCCGCGATGGCATTGGCATAGATTTATTGCGCGCGCGTATTACTCCGATTACAACGCTGACCGCTGCAATCACAATTGAAACTGTCTCAATACTTGTCATATCAAAATCACCTCTGTGCAAGAGATAGGGTGAGCTGGAATTTAAACGCGCGCGCGTAGCGTTAAGAAACGCTTAATTGATGTTCCCCGCGTTTATTTCAACAGGAGCGAACGGGTATGGGTACCATCTATCACGTGAAAGATACAAAGACTATCATCTGGCCAGGACAGCGCATCATGCATCTCCTGATTAATGACACCATCGGTGCAGATCATATGGCCATGATGCTGATCGAGTTTGAGCCCAACATGCAGGCATCAGTGATCCATTATCATGAACAGCGCGAAGAGGCATATCTTGCCTTAGAAGGCAGTGCCACGTTGTCGTTAAATGGTAAGGAACACCAGTTATCCCCGAACACCGTGGTGTTTATCCCGCCAGGTGATCGGCACGGTATCATACGTACGGGCAGTGAAGGATTTAAAATGATTGAGATCTACGCGCCGTTAGATCCTGATCGCATCGAAGTCGAAAGCTAGTTTTGAAATAAGTGAGCGTCGTAACGAGCCAGCTCAGAAAGTATAACTGACACATTTACTATTGATAGATTGACGAAAGACCATGAATACTGAAATCAGTAACGAACTCGGGAAAATGCGGGCATGGCTCCACGAAGCATTGATGCGGAACGAGGTTGATAAGCAGAAACTAACTGCGTTTTTGGAAATCATTAATGGATCACTTGAGATTACGCCACCCATTGAAAGTGAATCCACGTCTGGCATCACCGTTGCGGAGGTCATGCGGGTGTTCGAGGATGACCAGCTTGAGGTCTTGGAGTTTTCGCAGGAAGAGAATGTCATCGTGATTCGACGGAAGCAATACTTGGAACGGGACATGTGGCTTGCGATCAACGCGAAAGTGGATGAAGTGGGTGGTCGTTGGACGAGTGCAGGCGAAGACAGTCGATGGGAAATTCCAAATCCTATCTAGATACATTACGAGATGATAATACATCGTAGCTAGTTTACTCCTGCTGAATATGATTAAAATGTTAGTTTACCTGATCAAGTACCTATGAAGGTTTATTCGACAGCGTCTTATGATCAATTAGTGAAAACTGTCACTTTTTCTCTCTGGATCTTTCTACCGGTTATTGATGGAATAATACTATTTACTATTTTTTCAACACCGGTATCACCAGAGATTCGATTAACGACAGGAATTCTACTAATCAGCATAACCATCATTATTCTTGGTGTGACCTATCTTTTCTCTCCGAAAAGCTATGTATTGGCTTCGAACGGGGTGATTATTCAAAGGGCAATAAGATCGATAGTAATCCATTATGATGCTATAACGGACGTAAAGAGCATTGATTGGACGTGGAAGATGGCGAGGCTAGGTGGTAGTGGGGGATTATATGGGTATTTTGGCTTATTTCACATTGCTGGAATAGGCAAAACATGGATGTACGTGACGAACAAAGATCGCGTCGTCTATATTCAAACGAAAGAAAAACAGTACGCGATTAGTCCAGATAATGCGGACGATTTCCTCTTAAGCTTGAAACAGCATCTCAACTAGCCTATTGACCAATCCTGGATCCAACACTTATTATGAAGTGACGTGAACTAATGTAACTCATGCAGATTTCACGAGATGACGTGAGGACGCAATCCGTTCATAATTTATGGGGAATTGGTCAGGCGTATGCCACGAAACTCCGAGCGTGCGGCGTATCGACTATTGGAGTATTAGCGAATCATACGAAGTTGAGTGAACTTACCCAGCAATCTAATATCTCTATTACGCGATTACGCAAATTTCAGCTTCGAGCCAGATCGATGCTAGAGCAAGAGATCATGCAAATTGCCTCTTTTGAAATACTCCCACACAATGTAATCTACCTCGATATCGAGACAGACCTGACTTGTGATAAAGTGTGGCTTATCGGATTATTGGTCCATGACGAGGTCGTCCAATTATATGCTGATAATTGGAATGAAGAACAAGGCATTCTCATCCAATTCTTGCGGATCCTCCGACAACATCCAACATACGCGTTAGCTAGCTACTCGGGAACGAATTTTGATTACCGCATTCTACACCAAGCGATGCAACGGCATCAGTTAGATACAACACCGTTGGAGTCGTGTCGTCATATCGATCTCTGTCTCGCGATCCGCAGAAGCTTCATTATTCCCTGCGAAACGTTCGCGCTGAAGGCATTTGGCGCGTTTTTACGTTATCCCTTTCAGCACCCAGAGATGGATGGCATGCTCGTAGCCTTACAATATCTGCGGCACGTCGAATCAGGGATCCCGTTGGATCCAACGGTGATCCAATATAACGAAGATGACGTCAAAGTGCTGCCATATTTGATTGATGCGTTATGTTCCTGTAATCAACACATTAAACTTGAAAGCTAGCTAGTAATTAGCTGAACCTTAATACGTGATGATGCACCTTAGATTACAAATCAATTCCAGTTCAAGTTCAGGGTAACACCTCTGCTTCAACTAGTTTTGAGTTTCATAAACAAACAGAGGTGAGCAATATGCCCGACAGAGCGATACATTGTGAGTTTACTGAACGCCGATATGGTATGACCGGGGAAGACATTCACCAATGGATAGATGCTCCTGCACGTGATCTTGGAGTTCTTCATCGTCAATTGCGTCATGAGTATGATGAGTGGGTCCCCACGAAATTTGTACGCAAATATGGCGTACACCTTGCGAAAGCGATTATGCGAAGTCATATTTGGCTCGATAACAACTGGAAATTGGTGGAAAACCGTTTCTAACTATGACGTGAGTAGCAAGCTAGTAGAACAAAAATATGGAGCACGAATTCAGAACAACGTTATGAATCCTACGATCGAAAGTGATCGAAGTGAGCTAATCAGAGTGCTTAATTTGGAGTTTACGCGCGCGCGTACACGTAATAAGTTACATTCGACGATTCCGGAACATGGGGATAACGAGAACAAGTATAATGCTGACGACTAACAGTACGGTGCCGCCTACGCTAATGGTTGCAGATACACCCATCTCTTCTGCCAATATGCTAAGTGGAATAGATCCTATAAAGTCAAAGCTGATCATATATAATCCCATCATACGACCACGGATATTATCGGCTGCACTTAATTGAAATAGGACACTATTGGTCATGACATAAGTGCTGGTCGTGACACCGATAACGATGCGGATCAGTAACGCCAGCGAAAACGTGCTGGATTGTGCAAACAGTAGAAGCGCAGCCCCTCGTAAGATACAAGTGAAGAGAAGAAGCAAGGGTTTCCGTTGCGTGTTACTCGTCGACATTATAATCAGGGACCCCAAAAAACTCCCCACTCCTCCTGCAGCTTGCAATATTCCGAAGCCAACAGCATCAATCCCCAAGACTTCAGTGCTGAATGCAGGCATCAAAGTAATCGCCGGTATCGCTAAGAATGCGAGTGCGATTTTCACACTGATCAATGTCAAGAGTATGATGTCATGCGTTGCAAAATGAAGAATCTCAGAAATATCTTTCTTCATGGATTGCCTAACATGCATTGCTTCGTCATCGTGAGGGTCACTGGATTTTGGTTTAATCTGGTATAAGAATGCATTAAAAATCCATTGACAGAATGCTATCACAAAGAGGACGCCGGACACCCCTATCTGTACAACAAATCCTCCAGCTAAGGCTGGACCTATAACGCCAAGGAGATTTAACGCTACATAATACAGGGCATAAGCATCCGAAAACTCGCTTCGACTGGTAATCTCTGAGATAAAAGCCAATCGTGCAGGTAAACCTAGAGTCATGGCAGTTCGCCAAATTACTGCATAAACGACCACATGCCAGTACTCAACTACTCCTAATGTCATAACGCTTGCGAGAAATAGAGCGTCAAGACCTAATACAACTTGAACATAAAACAGGAGCTGTTGTTTTTTTACACGGTCCGCTAAAACGCCACCGTATACCGCTATGATCACTTGGGGAACTCCCGTGATAGCCGTCATTAATCCCAAGAGAAACGCAGATTGAGTCAGGTCGTACACTACCCAACCTTGAGCTAGTCTTGACGAGAACATGGAAAAGTAGTAGGGGAATTCAGCCAGCCAGTATAGGCAATAATTACGGTTTCGAAGGACTTTGAAAGACCTCAACATGTATTGCATCAAATCCTCGCTAACGCGCGCACTTTGTTTAATCAGAACTTGCGTAATAAGCTGAGCATCAGTTTACGGTGCATTGTTTGACGAATGCTTGATTCAGTTCGACTCCAAGACCCGGTCTTTGGGGTATGTGAACGTATCCGTCTTTATCTATATGGATGGGCTCCTTTAAGAGGCGATCTCGAGATTTTGGCGTAATAATAGAAGGTTCATAGCCAAATTCCACGTAGGGACAATTTGATATGGATCCGATCACCTGCAGTGATGATGCTAAGCCAAGACCACAGATGCTGTGTGTGTGAGGGATAATCAGTTTATCGAAAGCTTCCGCAAGTACAGCGATCTTCTTAACAGTCGAGATCCCTGACCAGATTGTATCAGGTTGAACAATATCAAAGCAGCCCTGCTGAAAGAATTGTCGAAAGCGTCGCAGTTGTGTCTCACTTTCAGCGCCTGCAATCATCAGCGTTTCCATGTTCGCTGTGAGTTCAGCAAGACCGTTCAGGTCTTCTCGGTGTAATGGCTCTTCCAGCCAATAAACTTCCAGACGCTCTAATGCGTGCGCCACTCGATAGGTTGTTCGATGAGACCATATCGGTGGAACGCGATGACTGGCCTGATTTGCATCAACCATGATGTCCATTTCATCACCTACAGCATCGCGAACTGCGCGGACAACTTCCACGTCCTTCATCGGATCTGGGAAATGTGCTCGTAACTTGATCGCTTTAAATCCTGCCTCAAGGATGGCTACGGCATCCTTTGCACGTTCTTCCGGTTCTTTCAGATTGATAGTGGCTGCATAAGCTTTTACTTTGGTTTGATATCCTCCGAGAAGTTGATAGATGGGCTTATTGCTCATTTTTCCTGCGATATCGTAAAGTGCAATTTCGACTCCAGCTGGTAATCCCCCCACTGTTGATGATAATCGTTCGAGTTCAAAGGGATCAATGTCTTTCTGTGTAAGTTGCTGCTTGACAAGGTCGATAACAGTAGGCGTTACCCGTTCCGATAATGCGATACCTGTAATATCCTCATCAGTAAATACCTGAACTACCTGAGCAGGGTATGATGGATAGTGTTTCAGTCCACCCAGCCATCCGGGACATAGACCTGGCGAGGGAAGAGGGAGCATAAGATGCGTCAGCGTGATATCCCTGATCTTCATATTCTGTTCATTCCTTTGAGTGAGTGAATACATACGTGTGATCATAAGCCTCTACTGCAAAATCATACCGTGGATACGACACTGCTAGTCGAATTATTACTATCATGACGACTAGATATAGCTTCGGGTAAACACACATTGCTCGCGCGCGCATAACCAATGAACAACACAGATGATATAAACAGACATATCTAGCGCGGGTAAGAGAAAGAACGAGAAAAGTGTGGAATGAAAAAGACAGAATCGCGTTTCTTAACAATGCGGGTGATTAGCTAAACGCACACATATTGTATCCATTCATTGAAACTTGCACGTTCCACATCATAACTCTCACGTATATTGAGCTACTGATACATGTACGCGAATTCATTTCTACGCAAGTGTGAACTGTTCGAATTGCGTTGACCCCCCGAGTTGATGTGCTAATCAGGTGTTCGCCTCTTTTTTGACAAGTCTAAGATTGATCCCGGGTCTCAGGTTCTTTGCGGATCGTGTAACGACCGTGTGGATGCGTCGCTCTCGTGTATCTTGTCGTTTCGCTTCATTGATCCAGTGAATATACATGATGCGAGTAGAGGGGGGAAAGGTCGTGAAATTCTGGTATGCGGTCATGTTTGTCTTCAAGGCGTCGATAAGGTCCTGAGGCAGATTATCTCCAATCTTGTGGTATGCATAGGCCTGATCCCAACGTCCACTCTGTTTCGCCGCCTTAACTGCCCTTAACCCCGCTGGAGTCATCCTGCCTTCCGCGATTAATCGCTCAGCTCGTTCACGATTACTTCGAGACCATACGCTACTGCGTCGTCGAGGTGTATACCGTTGCATGAATTCGGTTTCATTAAGACGTTTCATTTTGCCATCGATCCACCCATAAGCGACAGCTTCCAGCACAGCCTCTCTGTAGCGAACGCCAGGTCTCTGAGAGGCTTTCTTTTGAATGATAATCCATATCACTTGTGTATCTGCATGATGTGTGTTTAGCCAGTCTCTCCACTCCTGTAGGGAGGGAAAGTATCTTGGATCTTCCTCGGACAATTCAAAAGGTAATAGTCTTTAATCGTAATTAAAGCTAGCTGGCTAAATCACATTGCCAAACTTATAACAGAGACCCATTCCATCCCTCACAGTATACCCACGCCATAATAACGCTCGCGGGTACTCTACAGATCCTCTCTCTATTTCTCTTAATAAGATATTGTGAAAATCATTGTTTCTGGGATTGCGCGCGCTTCTGAGTCAATACTTTCCTCTGCAATCTCCATAGAAGTATTCTTTTGAAAATATTACTAGGAAATGTACTCGGTAACGAGCGTTAATGATTCCTCGGCTTCCTCTATACTGCTTAAGCCCAAGGTTATGATGTCTGTTGGTTTGACATTATCAAAGACAAATTTCAACCCCTCTTTCGGAGGAATCTGTCCCCCACCCAGTGGTTTCATTATGATAAAGGGTTTTTGCACACTTTGAATTAGAGCAACACGTTCCTCAACACTCTCGGTACCGTTATATCCCGAATACACATAGCTTCTCAGATTAAGGGGGAACAAGTAAGTATCTATTCCATACGCTCTTGCTTCACATAACTCAACCGTTGAATTCTGATGAGTGGAAATTCCTGCGATGAATCCTGCATCATGTATTTTATCAACTAACGTCTGTAATCCGGTAATCTCGTCTTTCGTCCTCGGACGATCTACAAATTGGGAATGGATGATGCAGATGTCGGCTGCATGGTCAATTAGATACCGTAGTTTCTCATGATGCCTCTTCATTTGCGAAGTATCATCAATCCGTGTACTACCGATAAATTGGAACGGGCGTTCTGACTCTGCGTTTAACTCCGAAAGAATTTTGTGAATTCGTTCATTTGCACTGGATTCAACAGCGTTTATGCCAAATTCACGGCATTTCTTAAACAATACTTTGATGTAGTCATCTGTACAACGGCTGCGATATTCCATATTCCTTGCTTCACTAAAGTGAGATCGACCATAAATTGCATTAGTGCCACATACAACTTTACTGAATGATTTTCCATGAATTGAAACGTATTCCACTTCGTTGATCCCCAGTAATAACTGATTTCCAAATATTTAGCTGTTAGTTAGCTAGCTTGAAAATGGGATTTAAAGGCTTCAAATCTGGAGTAACGGTGATACAGGAGTGCCTGTTCACATCTTTTTGGTTGCGATGATGGTTTTTACCACCATCCTGCCTAGATGCCTCGCGGTTTCGACCCCCTCCGTGTCGTGCGCAACCTCGCCTTTCAAACGTCCGACCGCGAAGACCCGTCCGCCACTGGAGATCATTATACGGCACGCCGTGAGGAACATACTCATCTGACTCCACGTCGCTGCGAGACCTGAACGACGGGCAACCACGATCGCTGCACCCACTTTTCCCTCAAAGTCTTTCCTACCTCGAGCGATGTGCAAATACCCTACCCGATCGATGAAGGTCTTCATCTGCGCCGTAATGCCTTGAAAGTAGGAGGGGCTCCCAAGGATCAATCCGTCAACGGCGAGAATCTGTTGGTACAGCGTCTCTACATCGTCCTGAATTGTACACTGCTTGGTGTCAAAGCAGGTTCCGCAGGCAGTACAGGGTGTAAGCTGGTAGTCAGAGAGACGGATTAATGCGACTTCAGCTCCTTCCGCTGCGGCAGCGCTTAACGCTTCGTTCATGATAATCTCGGTGTTACCCCCTTGACGTGGGCTTCCACTTATCCCTAATATTCGCATAATTCTACACTCGCTACGAGAGAATTTTAAGATTTTCTATTAATGTCTTTATGCTAGTTAGACAAAAGAAAAAGAAGAATGGTTAAGCTAGCGAATTTGCTTGCATTATCTTATTTTCAGCGCTGTTGAGTGCTTCAGAGGCTTGATTCAACCTCTTCAATCGTGCTATATGTCTTGTCATGTTGATATTGACTCTGTTCTTCCTATCATCAATCATTCTCTTGACTTCTTCAGGTGCGGGTCCTCCTAACACTTTTCTTCGCTTGATATTCTCGAGGGGATCCACTGCTAACTTTAGATCCTGTTGCTTAACTTCTAATTTTCGGCCAATACTTTTCATCGCAGCGACTTCGATCATTTCAGTCGTAATCTGGTCCGCGGACGTTCCTTCAGCAATGGCTTTCGTCGTTGTTTCAGCTATTATGTCATGGGCTTGTCTGAAGGAGATGTTGAATTCTCTTACAAGGACATCTGCTAATTCAGTCATCGTCGAGAACCCTTGTGAGGCTCGCAGACGCATCGTCTCTTTTAAGGGAACCAGGGTTGCTACAACGCCTCCCATAACCTTGGTGCTACCTACAGCGGTATCCACGATCATCGGCTCTAATGCGGCTCGATCACCGATATTTGTATAAGTTGTGCCCTTGAGAGAGGCCAGCGTTGTCATGAGGGCGCCTATCGACTCCGCTGCATAAAGTTTAATCGACTCTAGTGAACTTGGATTTTTTTTCTGTGGCATAATACTACTTGTCCCTGCATAAGCCTCGTCTAAGTCAATCATTGCAAATTCGTCAGATGACCAGATCTGGAAGTCTTCCGCAAGACGACTCATATTTGACATGTGAATCGTGATGGCTGATGTAAATTCAACGATAAAATCGTAGGCAGCAACGCAGTCATATGAATTTTCACATACATCGTCAAACCCCAAGAGATCCATTGTTCGCAGCCGATTGATGGGCCATCCAGTGCCCGCTAGAGCCGCAGCTCCAAGAGTACTCAAGTTCGCATGGGCATACGCGTTCTCGAGAGACTCGATACATCTTCCCGCCGCATCCACGTGCGCCATGAGATAATGACCTAAAGTTACTGGTTGGGCTTGGCGCCAGTGAGTATAACCTGGCATCACGGTATCCAGGTTGTCTTCAGCTTTTGCCAACAGCGCTTTCTGATAATCAATGACGGCTTCAATAACTCGAGCAATCTGGTCGCGATAATAAATTCGTCTCTGTGCTGCACCCAGATCGTTTCGACTTCTGCCGATATGCATTTTCCCTCCAATAATACCAATTCTTTCGATCAGCGCGGCTTCTGTAGACATATATGATGTCAATTGTCGATCTTTTCGCGCCGCTTTTTCAACGTCTTTCAGACCCTTAAGGATCATGCCTCCTTCTTCTTGTGTTAATATTCTCTGCTCTACCAACATTATGACATGGGCTCGATGAATAAGCATCTGTCCATAATATGACGCGACACCTAGCGATGTCGGATTATCTCGTTTGGAAAGTAGATCTGTCAGCTCAGAGGAGGTAGGCTTTTTAGCTCTCCCAAACCGTTCACCTCGCTCATTAGAATCATACAGCATAGTGTAACACTCACCTCAACATTTTTTCAATTATTTAGTAATTAGTTACGAAGTATTTCTTGCCTTTATGAATGTGTCGCGCACAAGTGCACTCAGTACCAAAAAACTCACCTTCCGCGCGCGCGCGAAACATTTGTAGTGACATTGGCCATGAAGAGCGTAAATTTGAAGTTAGCTCATGATACCGAATTGACGCATGCGCGTAGGTGTAGATTGCGCCTTCACGTCTTTTGAGAGAGAAACCATTTCACATGGGGCAGCATCCGACGGCTCGGTGTCACCATACCATGTGTTAACCCCGCAAATGATAGAAATCTGGCGTTCAGGATCTGTGAGGCTGCCATCTTGACGCTATTATGACAGGGATCTTGGTCGCCTGCATATAGGAGGCAAGGAACCGCAATCTGTGACACACGATCACTGGTTAGTGGCCATGCGAAGATATTCTGCCAGAGCGCATAAAGTGCACAAAAATCATTCTTGAGGATCCGTTGCCAACGCTCGCTAGAAACTGCTTGCCCCGTCTCCACCTCCTGAAAGGCAAGAAACGCTGCGGGCCCGTCTTCAGCACCAATACGGAGTGCCCCTGTAATCCGGTTCATCGCCTGAGTTACGGCGTCTGATCGAGGCAATGGCGAATGTCCTCCAAGGATAAAAGAACGGAAACGCGTCGGGCAATATTGTGACACATTAAAACCAATATGTGCTCCCATTGAATATCCCCAAAAATGGGCTTGATTTACATTCACTGCATCTAGCACGGCCACAATGTCGCTGGTCATTATTTCTGGACTGTACGCGTCGATATCGTGAGGTTTATCGCTGGCTCCATGTCCACGTGCATCTACGAGAATGAGGCGATAATCCGCTTTCAACGCGTCAGTATATCCGTAGATTCTCCAGCTCTGTAGATTACTCGTTAAACCATGATGGAGCACGAGTGCTGGACCCTTCCCTTCCAACTCATAATGAATTCTCACATCACGATTAGTAACAAATGGCATACGTTATACCCTTCATTGCTGCAACTGTCGTTTAAGGAGATATTTGAGGTTCTGGAATTTAAAACTTCAAGTGAAGAGAAAAAGAACGCTAGCTTTCTATCATTGTAAATGTATCAGAGATTTCAAATGGTATCTTTATGAATAATAAGCTTGCATCCCCCCGAATATCAACATTCACGGATCCGCCAATAAGAATGATATTCATCACACCAGCAGATAACCCAGTATAGATGATAGTTATCGGTGCTTGGATCGTGTGATAACTGTATCCGCCAATAATGGCTGATGCCGTTGACCCGTGTCCAGCATAGTCTCCATTGAGGTATAGATCAAAGGTTGTTGTGGCAAGGTAGAGGGGCAATAGATTCGGATTATTCGCTCGGAGAAAAACGGTTAACGACGCATTCAGTAATCCCACGTTATCAATCGCAATGACTTCGATTTCATAACTGAGTTGTTGAAAAGCAAGATAATAATACATGCTAAAACCTAAGGCAACGATAACAACAATGGCTAAGATTTTTTTCATATCGAAAGGTCTCGCATCGTAAGAACCTATGGATAGCAAGCTATAAACAGTGCGTGGATTGAAAACTTTAATACAAGTGAAGAGAAAGCTAGCTGGATGCTCTTGAAAGAAAGCTTTTCACATGAAGACAAAGGGTTCGCACTAAAAGATCGATACGAAAAGCTGCCTCCCCATGATCCAAACCAATAATAAAAATGAAACTCGCATCCGGAATATCATTCACAGCCTCATTCATCCCATCATGAAACAGATCATGCTTGCTCGCGTATAGAAGACACGGTACTGTAATCCGTGGTAACAGGTCCTCAGTGGAAAGCTACGTAGACATATACAGGCGCGCGTATCTCAATAACTGGGCTACCATTTCTACTCTCGTAATTGTTATTTCTGGGATTAAAAGACTTCAAACGTAAGATAAAAATGGAAAAATAATGCTGAGACAAATACCAATTTATAGCCGTATAATAGCTGAATAAAGCTCAAAAAAGGCTCTAATCACGAGAATTGGGTGGTGGGGACGGAGAGATTTGAACTCCCAACCATCGGGTATCACCACTCCAGAACCTCTTCATCCCATCGAAGTGGTCCGTAAACATTTATTCTGTTCTGGAGCCCGACTTCATGCAATGAGACTGGAGTTTCCAATCTCTGTGTCA